>JAHIWM010000269.1 GCA_018815765.1 Gammaproteobacteria bacterium
TGCTGCTCATGACATTTTCCTCGTTCAGTTCGATCAATAAAGAGATTTGGTTTCAACTTTTGTTGTACAAACTAGTTTCATCTGTTAGTTTTGTACTGGTCGGTAAATATATAGAAGTTCAACTAAGAGTCAATCATTATTCTGTACCGAGTGGTAAAAAACTATAGAGTCTTTTGAACTAGCGAAAAAACTTTGGTTATAAGCCGAAGTTTGTGGGTTAGCAGCAGCTACTGCAGGAAGGTCTGTTAACGGGATACAGCATAAAATGCGCTGTATTTTTACTGAATATCTAAAAACCGCTTTGCATTGCCTAAAACTATTTCACAGTGACAGAGTCAAAAGCAGGGCAGGCAACTGGTCTGTCAAGATAAGTTGCTATTTTACACTGTAATGTACCGATTGGTAAATATTCCTTTCTGGACATGTGCTGCCAAGCAGTTTAAGCTAGTGCATCGTTTTTAATCCGGAGTCTGAAATGTCAGCAACAGCGGTTACACCAGCGCCAACAGTGGGACGCCCGCGCGCTTTTGACATGGAAAAGGCCTTACAAAAGGCATTGGAAGTCTTCTGGCGCAAAGGTTACGAAGGCGCGTCCTTGCCTGATTTATGTGAGGCTATGGGCATCAACAAACCTAGTTTGTATGCCGCTTTTGGTAATAAAGAACAACTGTTTTTAAAAGCTATTGAGCTGTATGAAAACCGTCCTTGTGCGTTTTATTATCCAGCTTTGGAGCACGCGACTTCTTACGAAGTGGTGAAACATATGCTTTGTGGTGCAGCCAGTGCCAACGCCGATCCGAATAATCCGCCAGGTTGTGTCATAGTGCAGGGTGCTTTGGCTTGCAGCGAATCTGCGGCTTTTGTTAAAGAAGCATTGATTATTAAACGCAGAGCCGGAGAAACGGCTTTATGCGAGCGTCTGCAACGAGCTAAAAACGAAGGCGATTTACCTGCAGATTCTGATCCTGCAGCTTTAGCCCGCTATATAGGTGCAGTACTACAGGGGATGGCGATACAAGCCACCAGTGGTGCAAACTGTGCTGAATTAAAGCAGGTTGCAGAAACCGTATTGAGCGCCTGGCCTGGTAAAAAGCCATAACATTAAAATGGGGTCAGATCACATTGTTAACCGTTAACAATGTGATCTGACCCCATTTTCTGGCGCTCTTAATTCCCTCTGCTAGTGTTTAACCATAGCGGTTACGGCAGAGGTTGTTATGCCATTCTCTCAGCAGATGTTTCAGCAAAAACTACTTGAATTTATCGAAGTCTGTAACGATGGTTATGCCATTTTAAGCGCAGATGACAAAATGCTTGGTTGCAATCAGGCTTTTTGCGATATTTTTTATCAGGACCAGCGAACTATTCAGGATATCTCCTTCGACGATTTAATGCGTTTGTCTTATCGTGAGGGCAAAGGGGTTCGTTTTGAAGCGGACAATATTGAAGAATGGCTGGCGCAAGCTCAACAAAAAAGGCGGCAAAATCCGTTCCGGTTATTTGAAGTGGATTTAACAGACGGCCGCTGGTTTTTAATGTCCGAACAAATTCTTCCCTCTGGTGAAATGCTGATCCAGGCCAAAGAAATTACCAAACAAAAGGTGCTGGAACATCAGCTAAACAGCAAAGTTGCAAGCTTAAGTGAGTTAGCGCTGACAGACGAGTTGACCAAAGTAGCCAATCGCCGCTGTTTTGTTGATTCTGTTGAAGCTGAGTTAGCTCGTTGTCAACGCACGGATAAACCTGCCGCTTTATTACTGCTGGATTTAGATTTTTTTAAGTCAGTCAACGACACCTATGGTCATCAGGCCGGCGATGAAGTGTTGAAAGCCACAGCCAACCGAATTAAAAAAGCGCTGCGTGAATACGACATTTTTGGCCGTATTGGTGGCGAAGAGTTCGCAGTGTTTTTGTCAGAAACTGATCCGGCAACAGCTTTACATGTGGCTGAGCGGATACGAGTTATTCTGGCGGATTATCCAATTAAAGCTGGTATCGCTGAGTTATGCGTGACCACCTCTATCGGTATTGCTTTGACCCATGGTGAAAGTAACTTTGAAGAGCTGTATTTGCAGGCAGACTCAGCGCTTTATATGGCGAAGCGTAATGGCCGCAACAGAGCTGAGTTATTTGCGTTACTTACTGAATAATAGTGTCAAGACTGTTAGCTGGCCCCGCATTATTCTGCAAGCAGTTCTGGTAAAAACTATAGAATGCGCTCAGAATCCCAATTTTTCAGACCAAATATGTTTAGATTTTTGAGCCCGGAGGCTTTTTGGTGAATCAGCTGTTAGTGCATTCGTTGTATCGTGTCTTTGGATTAGTCGTCTTTGGTTTGTTGTTATTATCTCCTGTGCTGGTGCAATGGCCGGAGCAGGAGATAATGCCCTATCTGCAATGGAAGCTGATCGCCGCTGTCTGGTGCTATATGCTGCTGTTGTCGTTGTTCCGCTCCTTATGGCCAGGTTTAGTTTTGTTGTTGCCTGCTGCGTTATTGGTACCGCAGGAAGTGTTTTATTTACTTACCTATCAAAAAAATACCGATGCCCATGCCATTGCCATAGTGGCTGAAACCGATCTGAATGAAGCTTTGGGTTATCTGACTGGTATAGGTGTATTTTTAGCTCTGGCGGTGCTGGCTATCGTGGTGCTTTGGTGGTATCTGGTTCGTAGTGCCTGGCAGCGCAACTGGCAGTGGGAGCCTGGTGTGCGGCCTGTGATATGGCTGATTTGCATAGGTGTACTTGCCAGTTTAAGCTGGAACGAATGGCAGTATCAGCAGATCAATAAGGCCAAACAGCGTAGCAATCCGGAAGAAAATGTGTTTGTGCAACGGCCTTTGCCTTACAGCTATGAAAAGTTTCACGCCACTTATCCACTGAATATGCTGTTAGCTGTGAATGAATTTGCCAAACAAAAACAAGCTGTGGCAGATGTAGCAGAAAGCACAGCTCTGTTTAAATTTTCAGCCCGTCAGGCTGACGTACCGGCTCAGCGGCAAATTTATGTGCTGGTGATTGGCGAAACCTTAAGGCCTGACCGTTTGCAACTGAATGGTTACAACAGAGCCACTACACCTCGTTTGGCGGGTACAAAAAATGTTGTTAGTTTTACGGATATGGTCAGTCCATGGGCCTGGACCCGTATGTCTGTGCCTGTGATTCTGTCACGCAAGGCGGCCACCGATCAGCGCTATTTTCCGACTGAAACCTCACTAGTCGCAGCATTTAAAGAAGCAGGATTCAGTACCAGTTGGCTTTCAACACAAAGCCCATTGGGGGTGCATGATTCTTCTATCGCTTTGCATGCCAGCGAAGCCGATCAGGTGCAGTATTTAAACCCTGTGGGTTATAAAAAAGAAGGCTTTTATGACGATGTTTTGCTACCGGCCTTTGAACGCGTACTAAAACAAAATCAGCCAAAACAATTGATTGTTTTACATACGCTAGGTAGTCATTTTAGCTATGCCGACCGTTATCCGGATGCTTTTGACTTATTTACCCCTTCAGGTAAAGGCCAGTCGGTGAGCATGCATGATCAGAAATCTAAAGCATTACTGAACAATGCATATGATAACAGTGTGGCCTACACCGACTTTATTTTGTTTAATCTGATTAAGCAGCTAGAGCACAGTCAGAGCATCAGTAGTTTGTTTTTTGTCTCGGATCACGGTGAAAATATTTTTGACGGCCAGTGTGGCAAAAGTGGTCATGGTCACAATACAGAACGTGATTACAGGGTGGCTTCTATTCTCTGGACCTCTGAAGCCTATAACCTGCAATACCCTCAGAAAAAGGCGCTGGCTGAACAGCGTCGCGAGCAGCCGCTGATCACCAGTAGTGTGTTTCATAGCATGCTTGATCTTGCTGATATTCAGTATCCGGATCAAAAACTTAGTAAAAGCTGGTTAAATCCGGACTGGCGTCCTGTTCCACGTATTCTGCAACAGGGGTTGGATTTTGATAAAGCCAAAAGAGTCGGAGAATGTCTGGAGCTTAAAGTTCATTAGCTTTGTCATAATATTGTCATTTATTAGTCATAAAATAGACTTCGTACAGTCATGTAATCGAAGCTTTATTGTCATATTTCAATAATTCAGAGACTTACGAAGAGACAAATAAATGGGGGCAAAAGCTGGACTTTTGCTCCCAATGGTTATAATTCAGCTAAACAGAAGTCCTGTTGTTAGCCCTAAGTCCCTACCACGAAGGAAAAAAATCATGTTTGCAAAAACTTTCATAAGTATTGCATTGGCTTTAAGTTGTGTTGCAACGGCGCAGGCCAAAGATTGGGAAATCTATGGAAAAATTAACGTTTCAGCACAACAGTCTGATGAGGGCGAAGGATCGTTCGGCGAATTAAAAAGCAATCTCTCGCGTTTTGGTATCAAGGGAGATTACGCATTAGAAGATGGTTTGACAGTGGTGTATCAACTGGAGTGGGAAGTTGACCCGTCAGACGAAGCCAATGAAAAAAATATCAAATCCCGTAACCAGTTTATTGGTCTGCAAGGAGCCTTTGGTACTGTGACTGCCGGTCGTCATGACACTGCGCTGAAAATGTCGCAAGGCAAAGTGGATTTGTTTAATGATTATGAGGCTGATCTTAAAACCTTATGGAAAGGCGAAAACCGTATGAGTGATTCTATCGCTTATACCTCGCCATCCTTTCAGGGCTTTAAGCTGATGCTGAGTCATGTGATGGAAGATGAAGCCGATGCCAAAGATGCTCAGTCTTACGCCTTGGTGTATGGTGATGACAGTTTAAAAGAGTCCGACTGGTATGCGTCCATCGCTATGGACAGTGAAATGAATGGCTATGATGCGACCCGGGCTACTGTGCAGGCCAAAGTCGCAGGCTTTAAACTGGGTGCTATGGTGCAGCAACAGGAAGACGTGGAAACCGGTGAAAAATCGGATGGTTATCTTGCCAGTGTCTCTTACCCGCTGAATAAGTGGGAGCTGAAAACCCAGTACCAGACGTTAGAAGACGACAATGGTGTTTCCGTTGGTGCTGATTATTCGTTAGGTAAAAACACTAAGTTATTTGGCTGGTACAGCAGCTTTGATTTTGAGACTAAAGTCGACAGTAATTATCTGGCTGTGGGCATTGATCACAAGTTCTGACCCGGTTTTTGAATAAAACAGGCAGCCATGGAGCTGCCTGTTTTGTTTTGGGTCAAAAGTGTGTGAGAAAAGCCAGATTTAAGCCGGAGCTTACTATTTAAATTGTAAATGCTTGGTTATGATAAATACAAAGCCGTAACGTAAATTAGAGTAGGCTCTGATGTGGAAGTGGTGGTGTTTGCTGTTGCTGTTCCCTGAGCTGGTTTTGTGTGCTGAGCCTTTACGTGCAGTGGTCAGCCAGACCAACACTGCACCTTATGCTATTTTTGATCAGCAGCAACGTTTAACTGACGGAATTGCAAAAGAGCTGCTGGATACACTCGCAGCCCGTTTGAGCAGGCCAGTGCAGTATCTGGATTTACCCCGTGGCCGGGTCGTCGAATGGCTGGTTACAGACCAGGCTGATATCAGTTGTTTCCTCAACCCTGCATGGGTGCCTGCGAATTACAAGCTAAGCTGGACTCCGGTGTTATTTCACACTCGTCAGTATATAGTGCGCCGGTCCGGCGATAGCCCGGTGCTGTCAAATCAGGACTTATTTCGTAAACGTATAGGTACCACCAGAGGTTTTGCATACCCGGAGTTACAGCCTTTGTTTGAAACCAATAGTGCGGTGCGTGATGATGCTGAGTCACTGGAAAAGAATATTCAGCGTCTTGAGCAAGGTCGGGTCGACTTAGTGATGACAGTCGATTTAAGTTATGGCTACTACCAGCAACATTTTGACACGTCAAAACTGTCGGTTGACCCGCTGTGGGCCGAACCCGCAGCAGTGTACTGTGCCCTAAATCCAAAACACCCACTGCTGGTGCAACAGATCCAAGACCAACTGAAACTGATGCAGCAACAAGGTGTGATCAACAAAACCTTACAGCGTTTTGAACATTCATCGAATTAAAGCGTATTACCAGCGCAGATCCGCCACTGACTTCCTTGTCGCTTCACCACATAAAGTGGGGTGCTACACAGGCCTACTTTGTGCTGTAGCCCTGATCCTTGTTGAGTACGTTGCCAATGCTGTTCTGCGTTGATTAAAAAGGTATCCAAATCCAGTTGCTGTACATGAAGTAACTGATAAACCCAAACTCTGTCCTGATACATATCAATCAGTTGCTGCTGATAGTGTGTCAGTTCTGCCTGCCCTGTCAGACGCTGGCCAAGTAAATTCACCAGTACCACCTGCTCGGTAAAGCATGAAGCGAATAGCGGCCAGTGACGCTGATTGATGGCGCGTTGTAACCGGTTTAATAATTGTTGTGCACAGTCTTGTTCGGATTTACAGCCAGATCCTATTGCATAAACAGCATGCTTCAGCATAAAAACTTCCCCTATGGATGAAATTACGGTTATGCTAAAACCTCAAGTAAGGTTAAGGTCAAGTGTTTTTTATGGCAGCTAAAAACGAAGTCAGGGATCAGCAAAAAAGTCCGGTCAAAACAGTCTTGTCTGTAGGGGAAGTGGCAAAACGTAGTGGGGTGTCGGTAGCGACTTTGCATTTTTATGAGCAAAAAGGTTTGATCCATAGTCAGCGTAATGCCGGCAATCAGCGCCGTTATTCGCGGGATGTGTTACGACGGGTGGCCATTATTAAAGTGGCGCAGCGCACAGGTATCCCTCTGGAGCAAATAGGTAAAGCTTTGTCGGTATTGCCGCCCGGACAAAATGCTGATCAGCAGCATTGGCAGCGGATGTCGGAACAATGGAAAACTGAGCTGGATTTACGCATAGCTCAACTGACAGATTTAAGAGATCAATTGAGTATGTGTATAGGCTGTGGTTGTTTATCTATGACGCATTGCCCCTTGCGGAACCCACAGGATAAGCTGGCCGAACAAGGGGCTGGTGCGCATTTTTATCCGCTGCCTGGAGAGGTTTTACCTGAACAACTCCCCTGACAAAAAATCCTGGCCCAAAAGATTAAGGTTTCAGCCTTAAGGCGTTTGGGCTAGAATACCGCTGTTTTTCCCGTCTCTGACCCGTTTACCTTAAGGAACTTTGTCGCCGATGTAGTGCTTAAACCGTTTTTTCCATCTATAAAAGTGAAAACGCATTCTGGGGCGTTACAACTTTTATGCCTGAAAAAATGCGTTTATACAGACTCGACTACAAAGGAATTCCTGATGTTTTTATCCATACGGCAGCACTGGCTGTCCAATGTTCGTGGCGATATTTTATCCGCCATAGTGGTGGCTCTGGCTCTTATTCCAGAAGCTATTGCCTTCTCTATTATTGCTGGTGTTGACCCTAAAGTAGGTTTATACGCTTCTTTTGCTATTGCTGTGATCACCGCTTTTGCCGGTGGTCGTCCGGCGATGATTTCTGCCGCTACTGGTGCTATGGCGCTGTTGATGATTACCTTGGTGAAAGAGTATGGTTTGCAGTATTTACTGCTGGCTACGTTGTTAACCGGTGTGCTGCAAATTCTGTTTGGTTTATGCAAACTGGGTGAACTGATGCGTTTTGTCTCGCGCTCAGTGGTAACAGGTTTTGTTAATGCGTTGGCAATTCTGATCTTTATGGCGCAATTGCCTGAACTGACCAATGTGACCTGGCATGTCTACGCCATGACAGCTGCGGGTTTAGCCATTATTTACCTGTTTCCTTATGTGACAAAAACAGTGCCTTCACCTCTGGTTTGTATTGTGGTTTTAACCTCTATTGCGCTGTATTTCCAGATTGATATACGCACTGTGTCTGATATGGGGGCTTTGCCGGATAGCCTGCCGATTTTCTTATGGCCTGATGTGCCTCTTACACTGGAAACTCTGCAGATTATTTTTCCTTATGCTTTAGGTCTGGCCTTAGTTGGTATTCTGGAGTCGTTAATGACCGCTACTATTGTCGACGATATGACAGATACCAACAGTAATAAAAACCGCGAATGTATAGGGCAGGGCATTGCCAATATAGGCTCAGGTTTATTGGGTGGAATGGCAGGTTGTGCCATGATTGGTCAGTCGGTGATTAATGTTAAATCCGGTGGTCGCACCCGTTTATCCACCTTATTAGCAGGCGTATTACTGCTTATTTTTGCGGTGTTTTTGGGTGAGTGGGTCGGCATGATCCCTATGGCGGCTTTGGTTGCTGTGATGATTATGGTGTCTATTGGCACCTTTAACTGGCAATCCGTTTTGGACTTAAAAACCAATCCTAAAAGCTCCAGCCTGGTGATGATTATTACCGTGCTGGTGGTGGTCTTTACTCACAATCTGGCTTATGGCGTTTTTGTGGGTGTATTAATGAGTGCATTATTTTTTGCCAATAAAGTAGGGCAATTACTGGCAATCCAGTCTGAACTGTCTGAGGACGGCAGCAGTCGTCGTTATCTGGTGACAGGGCAAGTGTTTTTTACTTCTGCTGAGCCTTTTGTTGCGGCTTTTGATTTTAAAGAGCCACTGCGTGTTGTGCAGATTGATTTAACTCATGCGCATTTCTGGGATATCACAGCCGTCAGCTCGCTGGATAAAGTGATTTTAAAATTCCGCAAGGCAGGTGTGGAAGCAGAAGTGATAGGGCTGAACCATGCCAGTGCAACTTTAGTCGACAAGTTCGCTATTCATAATAAGCCAGAAGCTATAGAACAATTAATGCACTAACTTTAGTT
Source organism: Gammaproteobacteria bacterium (assembly GCA_018815765.1). Taxonomy (GTDB): domain Bacteria; phylum Pseudomonadota; class Gammaproteobacteria; order Enterobacterales; family Alteromonadaceae; genus Pararheinheimera. The sequence goes on from JAHIWM010000269.1 coordinate 8,731, forward strand.
CATAAAAAAGGTCAGAACTGAGATTCATAAAAAAGTCAGAACTGAAGCTCATAAAAAAGGGGTCAGAATAAAGTTCTGACCCCTACATAAAAACACTAACTTAGTACTTGTAGCTGAAGCTTAAACCGTAGCTTTGGCCTTCAACGCGGCGTTGTAATAACTCGCCTTGTTGCATAATTTCGACATCTTCATCCAGTATGTTTTTCATCGACAGCTTGACTGAAGTCGATTCAAACGGCGTGTAAGAATAGACAAAATCTAGCGAGTTAAACGGCTGCTCATAGGCATCGTCTTTGTCATTCACACCAGCAAAAGCGATACGTTTACCAAAGACGTTATAGGTCAGAGTGGCGTTATGTTCATCGTTATCAGAGTCAAAACCTAACTGGAAGTTGACCACATGTTTAGAGTGACCACTTAAAGGGCGTTTTAAATTTGTCAGATTGGTACCAGCAAAAGGCTGAATAGTAATTTCAGATTCGCTGTAGGTAAAGTTACCGGCCACAAAGAAGTTATCCAGCCAGTTATCGCCTTCCAGCACATTCAACTGTTGCAGGAATTCAGCTTCCACACCATAAACTTCACCTGTATCGCCATTACGGAACGACATCAGTAAGTTACCGTCTGAACCACTTAACTCAATGGATTCAATTGGCTTATCCAGATCTTTATAAAACACGCCGACGCTGTAGTTACTTTCGTCGTAGTACCACTCTAAACGAGCATCGTAGCTGGTGACATCTGTACTTTGCAGACCAGAGAAACCTGTGACTTTAAAGTCAGTCAGAGGGTCGATAAAGAGTACTGGTGTGACTTCACGTAAGTCAGGGCGAACTACAGTGCTGCTGTAACCAAAACGGGCTTGCAACTCTTCACTGACAAACCAGGTGAAAGACACAGATGGATAAAAGCCATCTTCCTGCAGAGGGAACTCTTCAATGTTACCGCTGATTTCACCGTCTGCGTTTAATGGGATAGAAATCTGACGGAAATCTTCGTAACGCACACCAAAGTTCAAACGATACAGGTAGTCGTAGTTCATTTCCATGCCGATATAAGCTGCATCCGTCATTTGTGCTGCTATGTAGTCATCGGCCTGAGTCGTAACGTTAGATACCTGAAAACCATTGGCAGTATTAAGAATGCTTTCATCAGAGAATATGTCTGAGAAGTTCTGACTTAACTGCTCCAGGCTATAACCTACCGTATTGAAGTTAAACAGGTTCGTTTCTGATTCGCGGGTCCGCTCAAAGTAAGAGTAACCACCGTTTAACGTCATTTCTGCTTTACCTAAGGTAAAAGGCAGTTTCGCATTCCAGCTGGCGTTTTCAGTGTTATCTTCCATGTTGCCAAAGCTGTAGTTCACAGCATTTTGGTTACGGCGCAGGAAAGAAGTCATGGAGCCATCGGCCTGAAGCTCGTTTAAGTAACGGTATTCAATTTCACCCGGTGCATCACGTTCAGCTTTTGCATCCGTATATTGCCAGTCGACGCTGATGTCATACAACCAAGGTAAATTATGGCGGCCACGAATTTGGTTGCTGAACATAGAACGCTCTTCATAACGCAAAGAGGTGTCTGTATTAAA
>JAHIWM010000270.1 GCA_018815765.1 Gammaproteobacteria bacterium
TAAGTATGAATCCTTGTCTTACTATTTTTATAGTTCTGTTGATTGATGTTCAGGCGATCCTGAATTGTATTTATAGTTACCAGCCTAACTTAGTTTTAAAATGAACGCTGTTCAATTCCGTTGTTCAGTGCGATAAAGCGGCCAACGCCGGAAAATATCTTTTTATCCGGCATTCGCACTGACAAAAAATCAAATCTCTCCAATCTGGTTTTGCGCCAATGCCTTACGTCCAGCCAACATCTGCTGCAGCGCTATTGCACTTTGCTTTTTGATCCGCTGCTGGGTCTGATAATCGACATAAACCAGGCCAAATCGTTTTAAATAACCTTCAGCCCATTCAAAGTTGTCCATCAGGCTCCAGGCGAAATAACCTTTCAGTGGCACGCCTTGCAACGCTGCTTCATGTACGGCTTCCAGATGAGTTTGTAAATAACGCACCCTTTGTTCGTCATTTACCTGTCCATCCACTAAATGATCATCAGTCGCTGCACCATTTTCAGTGATGTATATATCCGGCAATTTATAACGCTGGTGCAACTGAACCAGTAAATCCGTCAGTCCTTGCGGATACACTTCCCATCCCATAGCCGTTAATTCGACCTGACTGGGTAGCCATTGCTGGTAGCCAGTTTCCTGATGGTCTTTGTATACAGCACGGGAATAATAATTTACACCGAGAAAATCCAGGGGTGCGCTGATCAGTTCCATATCACCAGGCAGAATGTCTGGCCTGTGTTCTATCGGCAATTGTGCCAGTAAGTCTGGATAACAGCCTTCAATAACGGGTTGAATAAACCACTGATTGTTATGATCATCAGCCAGACGAGCCGCTGCTTCATCCTCCGGACTAGGGCTAGCTGGATAACAAGGAGCGAAATTCAGCACTAAACCGTTTAAGCTATTTGGGCAGTTTTTTCGTAACACCTGCATGCCTAAGCCGTGAGCAAGCAACAGATGATGGGCCGCCTTTTTACCATAAGCTTCACCCACCAAACCCGGCGCATGAATACCATATTGATAGCCCAGATAAGCACTACAAAAAGGTTCATTTAATGTGGCCCATGAATACACTGGCCCTTTTAATGCTTGAGTTATTTTGTCTGCATAATCAGCAAAGGCATAAGCCGTATTCCGGTTTAACCAGCCGCCTTCGTCTTCAAGATACTGAGGCAAATCCCAATGGTATAAGGTGACAAAAGCTTTAATATTCAAACGTTCCAGTTCAGAAAGTATCGACTGATAAAAAGCAACTCCGACTGGATTCAGCTCACCGTTTTTCAGCATGACTCGCGGCCATGCAATAGAAAACCTATAGCTGTCGACACCGAGCTCAGCTATTAATGCAAGATCCTGGCGCCATAAATGATAATGATCACAAGCAATATCGCCGTTGCTACCATCTTTAATGGCTCCTGGCTTTTGGCAAAACTGATCCCATATTGATGCAAGGCGGCCATCGGTTGTACTGGCGCCTTCGATCTGAAAGGATGAAGTTGCAATACCAAAGATAAAATTGTGATCCCCTAAAGGGGACTCATGAGGTAAAGAAATCAAGCTGCTACCTTCTATCCTAATGAAAAACTCTGGCCAAGGCACTTCGGTGTTTTGTTGAATCAAGCTGTATCAGCCATCCAGTTATTACACCAATTGAAAGCGCTTACATTGATAATTGAAATATCAGTTGGCAATGATTATTTTATGCGCTATAAATGAAAGCGCTTACATAAGTTAGTTGCAGATGGATTTTTGGTCAACCCTTAAATCAACAAAAACTGAATAATACATCCGGCAGGAACACTTTAAGAAAGTTCAGCAGTGTGTTCAGGCTGGCTAACTTTAGATGAGTAAAATCAATCCGAGGGCTACATCAGACGCATTTTTATCAGCGACTCTGACCTTCGCTATTTGTATGCTGCTGTGGCCATTTGGCTGCGGTGTAAATCAGGACTCGGGACTGTTTTAGCTCCGGCAGTGATCAACAGGACAAGCTTTATGTATCAACAAACCAAACTGGCGCTGTGTTTAGCAGCTATCCTCGCATCCGGCTTAACCGCCTGTACGCCGGAACCAAAGTCCACAACAGGAGCTGTGATAGCACCTTCAACCGATGAAACTGCAGCAAGCCACTCTGTTGATCTCTGGCCTGAATTAAAAAGCCCTTTAGCCAATGCAGACACTGAAAAAAGAGTACAGCAACTGCTGGCCGCTATGACCATCGAGCAAAAAGTGGCTCAGCTGATCCAGCCAGATATCCGCTGGATGACAGTAGAAGATATGCGCCAGTATGGTTTTGGTTCTTATTTAAATGGCGGTGGCGCTTATCCAAATGATAATAAAAATTCCACGGCAGCAGACTGGGTGGCTTTAGCTCAGGCTTATTACGACGCTGGTGTGGATGCGAGCAAAGATGGCAGCAGTATTCCACCGCTTTGGGGCACAGATGCAGTACATGGTCACAACAATGTGATTGGCGCTACTGTGTTTCCACACAATATTGGTTTAGGTGCAGCCAACAATGCACAGTTAGTGGAAGCCATAGGCAAAGCCACAGCAATGGAAGTGGCAGCTACGGGTATCAACTGGATATTTGCGCCAACAGTAGCGGTAGCCCGTGATGATCGCTGGGGCCGCAGCTACGAAAGTTATTCAGAAAATCCGGCTGTGGTGAAAGAACTAGGCGCAGCATTAGTCAAAGGTATTCAGGGCAATGTTGGCTCTGACTTTATGCAAAGCGGCCGCTTAATTGCCACAGCCAAACATTATCTGGGTGATGGCGGCACCGAAAACGGTAAAGATCAGGGCAATACGCTAACCAACGAAGCAGATTTAGTGCGGCTGCATGCACAAGGTTATATCAGTAGCCTGGATACCGGTGTGCAAACTGTGATGGCGTCTTTTAACAGCTGGCACGGTGAAAAAATGCATGGCAGTCATTATCTGCTCACCACTGTTTTGAAAGAGCGTATGGGTTTTGATGGTTTAGTAGTGGGTGACTGGAACGGTCATGGCCAGCTTCCGGGTTGCACCAATAATAGCTGCGCCGCTGCTATCAACGCCGGTGTAGATATTTTAATGGCACCGGAAGATGGTAAAGCGCTGTATAAAAACACTCTGGCGCAGGCCAAAGCAGGTGAAATATCAGCAGCACGTTTAGATGATGCCGTCAGCCGTGTTTTAAGAGTCAAAATACGTGCAGGTTTATTTGAAAAAGGTAACCCTGCTCAGTCTGAACTGGCGGGTAAAGCAGAGCTGATTGGTCATGCTGATCACCAGGCTATTGCCGCTCAAGCCGTGCGTGAGTCTTTAGTGTTGCTGAAAAACAATGCTCAATTATTGCCATTAGCGCCGAAGCAAAAAATACTGGTGACAGGTGATGGTGCTGACAACA
>JAHIWM010000271.1 GCA_018815765.1 Gammaproteobacteria bacterium
CGTCAACATAATTGACGGCCTCATTGGCGTGAGATGTTTGATGTTCATTGTGTTGGTGCGCAGCATTATCCCCGAAAGAAATCAGATTATGATGTTCTGTCGGTAAATGTACGACAATGCTGTCACAGGCTACAAAAGCATGATTAAGCATAATCGTAAACATAAACCACAATATCCATCGGGAATATTTAGACACAACAATCCTTTATGTTAAGTGCGTAGCGCTAATATACGTCTTGCACCATCAAGGACAATTATCCCAATGATACCGCCAATCACTAAATCCGGATAGCCCGATCCCGTCCAGGCGACTAGGCCACCGGCAACAATCACCCCGAGGTTCGCCAGAACATCATTGGTCGAGAATATTTTGGTCGCTTTCATATGCGCACCGTCACTGCGTGACTGTGAGATGAGATAAAGACATAAAGTGTTCGCTATAAGTGCCACACTCGCCATTACAATCATCAGCGTCGACATGGGTTCAGTGCCAGCCCAAAACCGTCGTGCTACTTCGAACAACACACCGGCTGCAAGCAACGCCTGCAACCAACCTGAAAGATGGGCAGCCCTGACTTTTTTGGCGGCGCTAAGGCCAACAGCCAGCAAGGCAACACTGTAGACAGCGGCATCGGCCAGCATATCTAACGAGTCGGCAATAAGGCCGGTGGATTGTGCCCAGACTCCGACAATAAGTTCTGTGACGAACATCACGGCATTAATCGCCAACAATCGCTGTAATAACTTACGTTCGTCTGCATCGGCTTTGCTGTTATCAACTGACGCTGTTGGGTCGGCCTGAAACGGCGCTGAGCTTTGCAGTACTGCACCTAAATTTAATGACTCCAGACGTTGGGTGATGGCGTCCGTACCGCCTTGATGCACCACATCAAGCTGCCGGTCTTGCAGGAAAAATTGCAACTGTCGCACCTGTGGCAAAGCACCAAGCGCCATCCGGATCAGATTTTCTTCTGAAGGACAGTCCATCTTGCGAATGTGGTAGCGGGTTTTGTGGTGCAAATCTGATACAGAACACTCAGGCAACGGAGCATTTTCAGAGACTTGCACTTGGGTTTTACATTGGCAATCTGACATAGCGGCCTCACTTTGAACAAGATACCGCTATTAAAAACTATAAAGCCACTTTAAGGTCAACAGTTTTTTTCACCGATGTGCACAGTCACTGGCACCTGGATACACCAGATTTTTCAGGATCTCACAGTCTTTGGCCTGATGGTCATCCTGGCAAAGCTCCCGTAACGCCTGTAAATCCGCTTTTAACTGATGAAGTTGGGTTAATTGCGTGTCTAAATGCCCCAATTGCTCATCGATCAGCGTATTGACCTGCCCACAAGGTTGGCTGGGATCTACACGAAACTTCAGGAGTTGTCGGACCAATGACAGACTCATATCAAAGGCACGGCAATGCCGGATAAATTGCAAATCTTCGAGATGGCGCTGCTGATAGGTCCGATATCCGGAGGCGGTCCTTGCAGGAGCGGCTAACAATCCCTGCTTTTCATAAAATCGGATGGTTTCTGTTTCACATCCGGCCAGCGCCGCCAGTTCACCAATTTTCATTGCCTTTCACCAACTCTAAAGTTACTTTAACCAGTAATGTATCATAATGCAGACAGCTGAAACTGCATTTTAATTGATCAGGGATAGTGATGGAACCAAAGGTCTTGCTTGCCTATGAGAGACGTTTTGCATATATGGAGTTTGCCCATATTCTCGGTCAGCTGTCATGTGGAGTTACTTGAAGATGCTCTGGTAGGCCCTTCGCACGGCAGACTGGCGCGAAATGGCCGGGCAAAACTATCGGTTGTTGTAAACACCTTTTGGACATATCTTTGAGCGCCTGCCATCTGGCAATACGGGGCGGTCGAACGTCAGTGCCTTTAAGCCGATGTCCATTCCGGAAGAACTCAGAGAAATTTTAACGCCTGTAGGTAAAAAGTAGGGCTCGTAGTCCTCACCCTGCGCGCGTAAATGCACTTGAGCTATTCCTGATTCACTTGCCACGACGACCCAAAAGTCAAAGCTCGTTTTTTCGCTTGCAAGCATGTTAAGCCGATCAGGATAAATCAAGCTCAATTTCGTAAGAATAGATCGTGCTAGCAATTAGCGTTAGTCGAGAAACTGAATCTGATCCAGTCAGTTGGCACTGGTTTGTGAACTACAACACCTGCTCAACGTTGACTTCAATTGGGGGCGGTGGCCAACTGAATTTAGCCAACTAATTTGGAAGAGAATCTCAGAGCTCACGAAAAAACGAATGTCCACAAATAAGGCAAAGTCGACATTCGTTTTTTTCGTGAGCCTAGGCTCTGAATGACCATCATTCGCTAACATCATGCGAAAGATTGATTTCAAAAATGTTAGAAATAGCTTTGACGTCGTCCAGGTAATTGACGGGTGTCTACCGTTTGACTCACCCGATCAAAGGTTTACTCAACAATCTCATACAGCTCAGCTATCCCAATCTCCAGATACTTACAAATAGCTTCCAGCGTATCGAACTCGATGCGTGTTACTTCTTCTGAATAAATCCTGTCGAGTGTTTTCCGGTTAATGCCAGTGGCTCGCACCAGATCAGCAACTTTTAGCCGTCTCTCACCAAGTATCCGCGATAGATGACATTTGATCATCTTTGACTCCGAATGACTCAGAAACTAAAAAATAGTCTCTAAAGGGTAAAAATGGTATTGCAAAAACCAATAAATAGTTTATATTAGTCTCTAGAGGGTAATAAGTTGCCTCTGAGTGGAATAAAGTGGTTTCTGTAACTTATTTATTGGGGTGAAGTATGGCACAAACTTATCTTACAACTGAAGAGTTGTCTTCAAAAATTAAATACGACATTCGCACTATTCGGGATTCGTTAAAAGATCGGGTCTTTTTTGAAGGGGTGCACTATATCCGTCCTTTTGGTGGGCGCAAGCTGCTGTTTATCTGGGAGAAAGTGGAAGCAGTACTGCTTAAAGGAACTTCAATTTCTTCATTGCGCGATCAAGTTTAAGGAGATCTTCAATGCCTGGAATTGTTGAGCGTGGCGATAAGCTGTATATGGATTTCCGTTTCAAAGGTAAACGGATCCGCGAGTCTACTAATTTGTCTGTGACTCCAGCCAATAAAAAGCGGCTGGCTGCGACCTTGGCGCAAATAGAACTGCAAATAAAAGCCGGTACTTTTGATTTTGCCTACCATTTTCCGAATAGCCCGCATGCTGAATATTTTCGCACTATTCATCAGATGGAGAAGCGGAATGCCAGTGGCGGGGATACGGCTTTTGCTGTGTTTACCGAGAGTTGGCTGACGCTGAAAAAGCTGGAGTGGCGGCACAGCCAGATTGAAACCGTCAACGGCATGCTGGATACCCATATTCTGCCCACCTTTGAAGACGAGCAACTTAGCCAGATCACCAAAAAGCAGATTTTGGAGTTTCGCTTAAAGTTGTCGCAGCATAAAAAGGCTGATGGAGCTGGGCTTTCGGCATCGCGTATTAATCACATCATGAACTGCGTGCGGATGATTTTAAATGATGCTGCTGATCAGTTCAGGTTTGAGTCGCCGTTTCGGAACATTAAGCCGCTGCCGTTGGAGCGTCCGGAAATTGAGCCCTTTAACCTGGATGAGGTGTATCGGATTATCACTGCTGCCCCTGAGGATTTTAAACCTTATTACACTCTGCGCTTTTTTACCGGATTGCGTACCGGTGAAATCGATGGCTTGCGCTGGAAGGATATCGATTTTAACAACCGCACTATTCATGTGGAGCAGGCTTTGGTACGGCAACGGGTGGAAAAAGTAAAAACTCAATCATCTCGCCGGGGGATCCAAATGACAACGGCTGTTTATCAGGCCCTGGCTGCTCAGGAAAAACTTACCCGGCATCGCAGCGATTATGTGTTTTGCAACACTAGGGGCGGGCCTTTGGCGCACAAAAACGTAACACGCCGGGTGTGGTACCCGCTTTTGGAGACGTTGAAACTCAAACGACGCACACCTTATCAGACCCGGCATACCGCAGCCACTATTTGGTTGGCATCGGGTGAGAGCCCTGAGTGGATCGCAAAACAGTTAGGGCATGCCAATACCACCATGCTGTTTAAAGTGTATTCGCGTTATGTGCCTAACTTGGTGCGCCGCGATGGTACTGCTTTAGAGCGTTTATTGTCAGAACACAAATTACCATTTGAAACTATGGGCGAGGCCCTGCAGGAGTTAGACTATGAGAATGTTTAAAGACCAAAATCCACCGGTGTTATGTTGGGCCAGCCCTGTTGATGCAACAGGCAAGGCCAGAGAGTATTACCAGTTCAGCGCACCACATTTCAGTATCACCTTGCCTGTGGGAGAAACGCACAGCGCTTTATTGAATGGGCAAGAGGCGTCCGTTTTACTGCAGACAGACGATTTGTTAGCGCCTACTTCGGTTCGTAAACTCAAGCTGGTTGGTTTGAGCAAGGTCCGGCTACAAAACCAATATATGCTGTGCCCAATTCCGATGTTTGAGGTTTTGTCAGGCGTTTGGACTTTAGTTAGCTGTATTACTTACCCTGATTTAAGGCACTTTCTGGAGGAAGTTTTGTGCGACCCGCTGGTTATTTCACTGTTCTATAAAGCTAAAGGCTCGGAAGATGGGGATTTTAGTCAGGCCGGTGATTTGGCCCGGCATAGCGTCGACATTGCTTGTGTTAGCTTGTCTTTAGCTAAGTACTACCAGCTATCCGATGTTGAGCTGAGTTTAGCGCTGGTGACTGCGCTGTTGCACGAAATTGGCAAAGTTCGCCTGCACTACAATAGCCAGTCTGGCATTTTAGTGAGCGAAAAAGTCGCGGTCACAGCAGTAGTAGGCCCTTACTTAACTCAAGTCCATGAACGTGACCCAGCGCTTTATGAGGCCTTAATGTCGTGTTTGAACTGTATCGAGCAGCCACAGATTATTTATATGGCGGATACGATAGTTAAAGCAGCGGATAAGCTTTCGCGCACTAAACATCAGTTCGATAAAGCTTTTGCGGATACGGCGGATTACTACGATTTAGTGGTAACAAAAAAGGGCCGCACCGACCTTTACTACCGCCGCGCAACGCAGTTTCAGCATATGGAGAAGTTTGACTAGCTAGTATCAGTGACATGGAAAGATAGAAACGGAAATGGGCTTTTGGGCTTATTTCCTTTTCTGTTTTGAGTGCAGGCAGAGGGAGCTGCGTTTGAGTATGTGCATTTATCATCAGTAGGCGCTAATCAACGATAGATGCCTACTATTACGAAACTTAAAAACATTTGCCGGTTAGATAACGTACAGAGGAAATTTTATGAGTACAAAAGAGTGGGTATCAAGTCATCCAAGTGGTGCCAGCCTTTACCAAGAATGTTTTTACGACTTCGAAAAACATGCAACTAATCCTAACCCCGCGGTCATTCAAATTGAAAACCCAGGAAGCTTTTCAATCACCCAAGAGGATCTGGCTGGTGCTGGGCCGTATTCCCAGCTTGTAGTGGAAATCCCTGCGGAATGCTTTGATGAAATCGCAATTGCCTGGTGTAAAAACCGAAAGTTGCAAGGCAGGCTGGGTGGCCCTGCTGGACAAGAATGGGGTTCTCCTGATAGTGACCTTGAGTAGTATGTGAGCTTTAGCAGGGGACTGCTAAGAAGTGCTAAGTACTGCGCTCTGGTAGCAAAATACGCGTTACGCGTATACATTCAGAAATGAGATTTTCGGGCATCAAGAGTTAATGCATGGATGATAATGAGTTAGAAATTGAGGTGATTCCGTCACCGCACGATCCTGTTGTAGGTGCTCACGTGGGCGTTAGAATTCGACATAAAATATCGGGGCTAACAGCCGAGAGTTCATCCGAGACAACGCAATATGCGAACAAGCGAAATGCGCTTGATAAGCTGAAAATGCAACTGGTGACATTAAGTTCTGGAAATTGAAGAGGCAGATCTAAAAAAACGTTCCAATTAGTGGATCACTTGTAGCCGTGTTAGCAAGAGTATTGTGATAAGGCTTAGCTAGTACAGCTTAGATGTACTAGCTAGCACTCACCCTTCTCCTTCGCGAGTACCAATAAAAGAAGTGACCAGCATTACTTGTGCTTGCTCAAGTGTGCAAACGCGTCAAGAGCTAGTCCTTAGTGTTATGCCAAAGAGCGCGTCCACCAGCTGCAATAACTTGTTCTTTGATCTGGTTGAGCAATCTTTGTTTAGCCTCGTCATCAATAACCTGAGCTTCTAAAAACATGTTCTGAGAATTAGCATCCAGGCTTTTAGAGGCTATTCCTGTTGCCCTATCATCAATAATTTCTTCAATTGGTTTTCTCGGCACCAAAGCGTAGGTGAGATCACAGTTGAGGTGTTCTGCTAGAGCTTGAAGCTGGTTTAGAGTGATGTCTCCCTCAGCCTCTTTCCGTTCAAGAACCGAAATCCGATTTCGGCTTAAACCCATTCTTTCGCCAAGTTGAGAGCCTGACATCCCAAGAGCTGTTCGGATAGTTCTGACCCATCCTTCTTTAGGTTTTTTTGGAAGACAGAGCCCCACGACTGAGTTGGCGAGAGCTCTGTACTGATGCATAACTATTTTTTTGACTGTGCTTTTCGGGTTGGAACGGATGAAATGCATGATTTCTCTCGCTTTCTAGGTTTACCTCTTAGCCTTATTGTAACCTTAAATCAATACATCGATAAAATTGAGTATTCGTTTAAGGTTACATTAATAACTCATTGTCACTAGAATTAAAGACTAAACATGATAATTTGCATCTGTAGAAGGTTCGAAAACGTTATTTGTGTAACCTTGGATCAAGACGAGTTTATTAATATGCACCATTGCTGAACTCACGTAGTGCGAAATCAGGCTCTGGATAATTCAGCTTACAACTATGCTAACTAACTTCAGGGCAAATATGAGTTGGAAGCAAATGGCAACTTCTGGCACAAAATGTCGCTCCGTGTAAGGGGTGCTCTAGATGAAATCTGTGGTAAACCCGATTTGCAATGAGTGGTAACTTCAAACGGCAATAGCCTGATGTATTTAATACAATTAAACAGCTTATTGCCCTTTCATGACTTACAGACTGGCATTAGTCCAGGTAACCCACCTCTGAATGTGTCTATGTGTTGAGCGACTTCACGAAGGTCGTCAATATTACCAGAAGCAATCATGGTCAGTGGTGTGCGACCCGCAAAAGGGACATTGTCGTTTTTCATACCCATAAACCTGCTGAGGTTCGAGGGGGTGTTGAACGTCGTTCTCAGTGTTTGGTGAATATTCAGAAGGTGGCTGATTCGTTCAAGCTGCTCAGGATTCAACTGAGTTGTGTCTGGAGCCGACTTGAATTTGTGATAAGAGAGTTCTGAGATCCCGAGGATAGTCTGGCACTGCTGTGCAGTGCATCCCCATGACAACAGTATTTTATCCGCAGCTTTAAAACCAGTCAGAGCCAGTGCTTCAGAAGTATAAGCTGTATCTTGCACCATGCTCATAACGAGATCCCTTGTATGGAGCTTTGCGCTAGTTTGGATGACTGGTTGGTGTTTGTAAATTGGTTTACGCTCCTTTAGTTCAGAGCATCCTTGAGACCTTTGCCCGCTTTAAACGCCGGAATGTTGGCTGCCGCAATTTGGATAGTTTCACCTGTTTGAGGGTTACGGCCTGAGCGGGCAGAACGGGCTCTGCTTTCAAATGTACCGAAACCTACCAGGCTGACATTGTCACCTTCTTTTAATGCTGCAGTTATCGAGTCAACCATTACATCCAATGCGGCTTGAGCTGCTGGCTTTTTGATATCAGCTTTGTGGGCAATTTTTTCAATCAGTTCAGATTTGTTCATGTTCGGAAATCCTTTTTCGCCAGATAAGTCGCTGGCAATGATGTTGAATACATAAAGTAGCTAATAGTAAACGGCGTTTAATTTACATCGCTTGTGCGGGGATGGAAACTAAAAAAGGTAGGAAAGTAGTGTTGATACATATATCATATTCACCGCTATAGGTGAATATAATAACTTTAAAGGAATTACTATAAATATTAACCAATACCGGTGTTTATTATGGTTGTTTGTAATTTACAGTCTATAATCACCGTATTAAGTGAATATATAAAGGGGCGTGATGGCAAAGCAAGTGGTTCCAACCAAACAACCAGAGAACGCAGTGCTGACTGACGCAGCCACACTCGGTGTATTGATCCGTGCCAGACGAACCGCTCTGAAAATGAAACTGGAGGATTGTGCAGCTCTATGTGGGATAGGTATTAATACGTTATCGCGTATTGAAAATGGCAACCCCAACTGCACTTTAGGTGCTACCTTTGCAGTATTAAAAGGCTTAGGCATCCAGCTAGCTGATGTTAGTAATAACACGGATAGGGCTTTAAATGCTTTGGATGAGGACTGGGTATGAGCTATACCATGCCAGTTTTTTATGGTCAGAACGCTGTAGGACAACTCAAGCTGGATAGAAGTACTGGTTTACCTCAACTGGATTATCATCAACTTTGGCAGCAAAAAGGCTTTCCGCTTTCACCTGCACTTTTTTTACATCGACCTCATCACCCCGCCAGTCTTTATAATTACCTGGATAACTTATTACCTGAAGGTGAAGCCAGGCGGTTGTTAGCGCAGAATATTGGTGTGAGTGAAAAGCAGGTGTACCCTCAAATTCGTGAGTTGGGACAGGATTTGTCTGGCGCTTTTGTGTTTGGCGATGCAACACCGCAGCTAGCTAAACCCAGTTTTCGGCCTATTTCTTCAACGGAAATGATCCTTAGACTGGAACAAAAAGAAGATGTTGGGCTGTTGATGTGGGATGAGAAGCCTCGTTTGAGTGTGGCTGGCGTTCAGGACAAACTGAACGTCTTCGTGACTCCTGACGGCCAAATAGGCTTTGGCGACGGCTCTTTGTGTTCTACCCATCTGCTGAAATTTGAACGTAAAAACTGCCCCCATTTAGTGCTGAATGAATTCTTCTGTATGAAACTGGCTGAAAAGGTCGGTTTGGCTGTTGCGCCTGTGCAGTTCATGCGGTTTGGGCATCACTCGGCGTTATTAGTAAAACGTTTCGACCGTAAATATGACCCTGGGGCGGGCCGGGTACTGCGTCAGCATGTGATTGATGGTTGCCAGGCGCTGGATTTGCCTCGCGACTATAAATATGAGCGTAACCTTGGCGATGGCCGGGACGTGGCTCATATTCGTGATGGTGCAAGCTTAAGTAAATTATTCGCCTTTTGCCGCCAAACACCAACATCTGCTGAGAACAGCTTGTGGCTATTGAACTGGCAGTTTTTCAATTTAATGATTAGCAACTATGACAGCCATGCGAAGAACTTGTCTTTTCATTATGGCAAGATGGGGAGCCAAAAAGTTAATGGTGTAACTGCTCAGCGCTGCCAATTCACTCAGAGTTACGATTTGGTCAACGTAGCTATGTTTGAACAGTTTAAACATAGTTTGGCCATGGCAATGGGTGACGAATTTGAGCCGGATTCAATCCATTCTTACCAACTGACTGATTTTGCTGAGGCCTGTGGGTTAGATAAAAAGCTGGTCGCCAGAACGCTATCCACCCTCAGCAAGAAAGTACTGAGAGAATTAGATACCTTGAATGCGGATGCACTTATTATCGGGGATGCAGTTTTAAATGAAGCCGAACGAGATTATTGGCAGTTACTGCGACAACATATAAAAGACCGAACCACACACTTGGCGGCACAGGCGCAAGACATCCCAGGACTTGTTGTATAGTGTTGGTTACGCTCACATCGGTATGATCGAGTACTTATGTTTGAGTGAAAGTCAGTTTGCTTAAGTGCCTTCTGTACCTCAGCAATTTGCTGCAGTAGGTGCGGAATTTAGTCAGTAGCTCATTTATCGTCCCTGCTGATGTGCCAAGGCAGAAATGAAACACAAGTAGGTAGTCATTTTTAAGGCCGACGTCTGCAACGGGGCGATGGCTACCAGATTTTCATAAAAGAATTCGGCTTATTTTTCAAACCAGATTTCATGACGTTTTTGTTGAGTGCTGCATAGTTCGAGTTTTCAGATCCCCTTCAATGTAAGTAATTTGCTCTGAAATTCTGTTAGTTCTCAAGCAAATTAAACTTTGTAACCCGATTGGTGTTACAAATTCAACGTTATTGTAGTGACGATATCCCCAGACTCCAGCGCATAAGAAAGCTCAGCGTTATGTAACTCCAGTATTTTTGTGGTAATGGAGATACCGAGACCTGCACCACTGATGTGTTGATTGCTCTGATGGCGATAAAAACGCTCTCCCATTCGTTCTAAATCAACGTCTATGCCTTCAGGTAGTTCGTTGCATATCGTTAATACAAGTTTGTTTTTAACTACGTGAGCAGAGATCCTGACATGACTTTGTACTTTCGCGTACTTTGCAGCGTTATCCAACAGATTCCGAAGGGCTGCTACCAACAAACCAGGTTCAGCGCAAAGCTCAAGTGCCGGGTCAATATCAAGGTCCCATTCCACTTTATCTAATAAGCTAACTTCAACCAGGGCAAGACTCTCTTCAATAAGTGAAATCAGTTTAAGACTGGTAAGTTTCAGCTGCCCTGAGTGTTCCAGCTTTTCCGTTTCCATCAATTGGCTGACCAGATGTGACAGACGTTTTGTGCTGATAAGAATGGCATTAGCAGCGGCATCGGTTTCTTCTTTGGACGTCGATTTTTTAATATTGTCTGCATGAACCAACAAAATACTGAGCGGTGTTCTGAGTTCATGCGAGGCATCGGCTATAAAGCGTTTCTCTTTGACTAAATAGCTTTTTAAGTCCTTCAAAAGCTGATTAATCGCGATTTGAAAGGGCCTTAATTCGACAGGTAAGGTTATATCTATGGGAGTCAGCATAGACGGTTTAGTTGTGGCCAGTTCCTTCGATAAATCCCGAATGGGTTTAATGCCCCAGTACACAGCTATCCAAATCAGGATGGTAATAGGGAGCAGCGCGATACTCAGCGGGATCAACTGATCTAACGCCAGATAAAAACTAAGTTCTCCACGAACATCTTCTCTCTGTCCTGTGAATATCCAATAGCCATGCTCGCTGTTGTAGGTGCTATAACAAATCCAGCGCCGGTTATCATGAAACACTTCGTGATAGCCTGATGTTCTGGGGGCCAGCTCCCGATCACTGGCGTTCGCTGACTTCATCAGCAGTTTCCCATCCGTTGACCACACCTGAAACGCCACTTTGTTTTCGTATTTGTGCCCCTCTGGCCTGCGCTCCTCTGCGGAAGTTCGCTCAATACCATCTTCGGCAATCTGAGGGACATAAACAATCAGGGGATCTGTGTGGTCAAGAGAGAGCGAGTTTTGTATCAGCAGTTGGTCTAAAAGACGTGCATATTGAGTCAGTTGGGCATCAAAAAGCTCATCCAATTCGTGGTGAGTGCTGGAGTACGTAATGAATCCAGTAATCACCATCAGAAGTAAAACAACACTGTTTACACCGAGTAAAATCATTCGGCGTATGCTGTTAATCCTCATACTGATTTACCATCATGTAACCAATACCCCGTATCGTTTTAATACACTCAGGCTTAGTTTTTTTTCGCAGGTTGTGAATATGCACCTCTATCGAATTACTCTCTGTCTCTCCGGTCCAGCCGTTGCTCAGCTCTTCCAGATGCTGGCGGGATAGAATTTTACCCTGATGCAACATAAACTCTTTGAGCAACAGAAATTCGCGGGTGGTTAGGTATATTAAACGGTCTTGGTAGCGGCATTCATGCACGGTTAAATCCATCGTTAAGTCCGCGCATTGCAACTGATCCAATTGGCGCTGTTGATGACGCCGTACGAGCACACGCAACCTTGCTTCAATTTCCCTGCTATCACAGGGCTTTAGCACGTAATCGTCAGCACCCGCGTTTAATGCTTCTATTTTTGTTTCTAAATGATCCCAGGCAGTCAGGATCAGTATTGGGATGCCGTGCTTTAAATTTCGCAACGATTTAATGACATTGAGTGCCAGACCATCTGGCAAACCTAAATCCAAAATCATCAGTTCAAACTGACTTTCACTGGCCGCCTGGATCGCTTGTTTTCCGGTCGTGCATAGCTCCACGCGGTAGTTCATTCGCGTCAGCGCCGTACTCAGTCCCTGAGCCAGTAGTAGGTCGTCTTCTACCAGTAAAATTCGCATGGCAACACCTGTTGGTACTTAGTACAGAATAATAAACCAGACGAGAGCGGTTGTGATAAGGCTGGCAAGGACTGCTGCAGAGCCGATATCTTTCGCTTTGCCGCTAAGTTCGTGGTACTCACTGCCAATTCGGTCCACAACAGCTTCGATGCCAGTGTTCAACAGCTCCACAATAAAGACCAGAAACAGACTCAATACCAATAAAGCTCGCTCGGCAGCGGATACCTCAACCAGCAAGGAAATGGGAAGTAGCAGTGCTAAAGCAATAACTTCCTGCCTGATGGCTGCTTCAGAAGCCCAGCTGCTGCGAAGCCCTTGCCATGAATACAGCGTTGCAAAATAAAGTCTGTTGAATCCAGTGGCTTTCGATTTCATGTCAGGGTCCGTCAATCTCGTTATAAAGAAACTCACAATAACTTTATTTTCTTAAGAGACTCTTAAGTTTCGCTCGTTATTCTGCATTGCGTTTTAGGATGACAAGGCGAAGTAATGGCCAATACTAATAAGAAACGACCTTCTTTTTTTCCATCTATTGTCTGTGGTCCCTACACCCATTTATTGAGGATGCTGCTGCTTGGCATTGTATTGCTGAGTCTTAGTCGCCTTGGTTTAGTGCTGTGGCATTATGAGCGGGTGCTCGCGACCGGAAAAATGTCAGAGATTTTGTTGCAAGGTATTCGTGCTGACCTCATTGTCTTGTGCCTGTGGGCATCAATTCCCGTCCTTTTAGTGCCACTGTTTGCAAACCGTTTTTTACAGCACAGTTGGTTTAAATTCACCTACCTGTGGAGTCTTGCTGGTTTAATTGGATTGCTATTTATGGAGCTTGCGTCTCCGGCATTCATACTGCAATACGACGTCAGGCCTAACCGTTTATTTATCGAGTATCTGAAGTACCCCAAAGAAGTTTTTTCTACCTTATGGCATGGCTTTCGTCTGCCTTTTTTAGCTGGTTTTTTGTTTACCGCGCTGTTTGGGTTTGCACTTGCTCTATTGCTTAAGCTTCCCTTCGTAAAACTTCGAGTTTGGTCAGTCAAGCACACCATTGTGTTATGGCCTCTGGCTGTATTTCTGGTATTTGCTGGCGTCCGCTCAACCACAGATCACAGACCCGCTAATCCAGCCCTGTTTGCGATCACCGGAGATTCTATGGTGAATTCTTTGGTGATAAGCTCAGGCTATTCCGTGCTTTATGCCCTGTATAGCATGAAGCACGAAGCGCGTTCGACGGAAATGTACGGCAAGTTATCGACTGAGGATATGTTGAAATATGGCCTGGATTGGCCCTGGTTAAAAACTTACAGGTTTACCGATCCAGACTATCCGACGTTGCATTTTCAAACGGCTACAAAAAAACGAGAGAAACCCTTAAACGTTGTTATTGTTTTGCAGGAAAGTCTGGGGGCAACCTTTGTTCAATCCCTTGGAGGCGAGCCAGTTACGCCGCAGCTTGAGCAGTTAAAAACTCAAGGCATGTGGTTTCAGAATCTCTATGCCACTGGTACACGCTCAGTGCGTGGTATCGAAGCAGTGGTTGCAGGCTTTTCACCAACCCCCGCACAAAGCGTGGTGAAGCTTTCGAATAGCCAGCAAAACTTCACAACACTTGCCTCTGTATTAAAATCCAATGGATACCACACCCAGTTTATTTATGGTGGCGAAGCACATTTTGACAATATGAGAAGCTTTTTTACCGGCAACGGCATTGATGACATAGTCGATATCAGCCAAATTAAAAACCCAGCTTTTGTAGGCAGTTGGGGAGCCAGTGACGAAGACTTATTTAATACAGCACACCAAAAGCTGAACGCTTTACATCAAGAGGGAAAGCCATTTTTCAGTCTTATCTTTACATCAAGCAATCATGAGCCATTTGAGTTTCCAGATGATCGGATCACTCTGCATGAACAACCCAAAAATACGGCAAACAATGCAGTAAAGTATGCAGATTGGGCTATGGGAAAGTTTTTCGAAAAAGCAAAACAAAGCGACTACTGGCAAGACACGGTATTTTTAATTGTTGCGGATCATGACAACCGTGTTTATGGCAATAACCTCATCCCTGTAGAGAAGTTTCGTATTCCTGGACTAATCTTAGGAGCCGATATCACACCTGAAGTCCTCGAAACGCTGAGTAGTCAGATTGATTTAGCTCCCACTTTGCTGAGCCTGGCGGGTGTGTCTTCCTGCCATACCATGACAGGCCGTGATTTAACTTTGGACAAAACAAGTCCTGGCAGAGCCTTGCTACAGTTTGAAAACTACTTCGCGCTGATGCAACCGGACTCATTAACGATTTTGAAACCCAATGAAGAGACTGTAATTGCGCACTATGATGAACCTACCAAACGACTTGAGCTGTTGGATCGTCAAGCCTCAGCAGTCCAATACAAAAAAGCCTTAGCTCAAGTGCAACTCCCATCGTATTTGTACAGAGAAAGAAAAAACTCCAGTCAGGTTGCTTGTCTGCTTCACTGAAATAATGAAAGGTTGAGCGAAATCTTGGAACTCGGTTTTGGGACACTCTATTTTTGCTTCTAGTGCCCCAAAAGGACAGTCACTCCACATACAATCAACCGATGTCGCCTGCATAATAACTGGGACATTCACACCTTTGTTGACCAAAAATAACAAACTAATACAAAGGCTTAATTTACTTCCGAATGAATTGATAAATTATTTTCAGACTTAAGTCTCTCTTAAGTTTCACCCGTTAGGCTAGCCATACTTACCCAATTGTATTGAAAGCAGGTTTGCAGTGGCGGAACCAATACGACTCAGCCTATTCACCCATCTGATTGCGCCTATTGCTGGGGCATCTGTGCTTTTTATTCTGGCTTATGGCACTTCATTTGACTTTGGTTTGGCCTCCTTCCTGTTTGAATTGCAAGATGGAACTTGGGCTTTACAGCATCACTGGCTGACAGAAACTGTACTACATCACTCGGTCAGAGCCATCAATGAAATCCTTGTCCTGGGTTTACTCGGGTACTGGGCATGGCGGCATGTTGCTGTACGCGAACGGAGCAAGAACCAACGTGCTTTAGGTGTGTTGTTACTTAGTTTGATGATGAGCTTTGCATCTGTAGCCGTGCTCAAACGAATGCTCCCTATGGAGTGTCCATGGGATTTACTGCAATTTGGCGGCAACAGCGCATTTTGGGGATTGTTTGATACGCGCCCAGAGACGATGTCCCCCAACCAATGCTTCCCAGCCGGACATGCCAGCATAGGGTTTGCGTGGCTAGCACTCTATTACTATTGGCGAGAGCTGAAACCACATCTAGCGCTGCGAGGCATAGTAATTGGGTTAACTCTCGGCCTGTTACTTGGCTTTGTGCAACAACTGCGTGGTGCTCATTTCCTTTCACACGATATCGCCACTGCGGCGGTGTGCTGGACTGTGTCTACTGTGCTGTATGGTTTATTTCAGCATGCTCGCGCCTCTGAACTGACATTCAAATCAGAGCCAGCTTTCACTTCTAAACGGACAACCTCTACGGACCTGCCGTTGGAACCATCCAAACCCGTACTCTTTGCTACTTCTATGGAGTCCCCTGATGTTTGAGGCTATTTTATCGCAATCAAAAGCAACCTCTGCGGCTTTAAGTACAGGGCAGGAACGGGTATGGCATCCGCTGTGGTTTGCTTTGATCTCTGCTCTTGGCATGACGTTATTGCTCAATGGTCCTTTTTTGGCTGCTGTACAGGCCAAAGTTCCAGGACAATATGGTTTGCAGCTGAACTTAATGGCGATATTGTTTTTACTAAACCTGCTGCTTCTGGTGATTTTTAGTTTTCATCGTCTACAAAAGCCTGTTGTGGTGGCACTGTTTGCCATCGGTGCTTTAAGTTATTACTTCATCGATAGTTTTGGCATTGTTGTAGATAAATCCATGCTGCAAAACGCTGTAGAAACTGACGCAGCTGAAGCTGCCGGAGTATTAACCATTGGCATGGTATGGCAAGTGATTGGCGTCATGCTGTTCCCTTTGCTTTGCATTGGTCTTATGAAGGTTCGTGCATTGCCTCTGAAACAATTTTTCCGGCATTGGCTCCTTGCTCTGGTTTTAGTGACGCTGAGTCTGTTTAGCTTGGTCGCTTCTGGCTACTCCGAACTCGCGCCTTTCTTTCGTAACTACAGAGAAGTAAAGCATTTTGCTTTACCTGTCAGTCCTGTGGCCGCTGCGGTATCGTTGTCATCCGATTTGGTCAAAAAACAATTCCCAACCGAGTTTATGCAGTTGGGGCAGGATGCAATACAGCCTTTGTCCGTGAGAACGGAGAAGCCACGTCTTATCGTGATGGTATTGGGAGAAACAGCCAGGGCCGATCACTTTCAGCTCAACGGCTACACTCGCTCAACCAATCCGCAACTCAGTCATTTACCTGTCTACAGTTTTACTAACGTGAGTTCATGCGGCACTGCTACAGCACATTCTGTGCCTTGTATGTTTTCCAATATGGGCAGAGATCTCTATAAAGAGTCACAGGCTAAAAACAGCAGCAATGTGCTGGATATTCTGCAATACGCTGGTATCGACGTGAGCTGGCTGGACAATAACTCGGGCTGTAAAGGGGTATGCGATAGGGTTCCAACTCAGTTTGTATTTGAGCAGCAGCAAAATCCACTGTGCCAAGAAGGACAATGTCTGGATCAAGTGCTGTTGGATGCATTGGAGCAGCAACTGAAAACACCGCAATCGTCCGATAAGCTGATTGTATTACATCAGTTGGGAAGTCACGGTCCTGAGTATTTCAAACGCAGCAGCGCTAAAGACAAAGCCTTTTTACCGGAATGCACTGATAAGCAACTTCAGCTCTGTGCCCCTTCAGACATCGTCAATGCCTATGACAACAGTATCGTCGCGACAGACCATTTGTTAGCCGCCGTGATTGCGCGCCTTAACAGCCAAAAGAACTACCAGACCGCCATGTTTTACGTCTCTGACCATGGTGAATCTTTAGGTGAAAATGGCATCTACTTGCACGGCTTACCTTATTGGATGGCACCTAAAGCGCAAACTCAGGTTCCGCTGCTTTGGTGGATGTCTGAGCCTTATGCATCCTCTGCGAAACTCACTCCAGAGTGTGTCGCATCAAAACGGCAAGATAGCTTCAGTCACGATAACGTATTTCATAGCTTACTCGGGATGTTTCAAATCAAAACCAGTTTGTATCAAGCAAGCAAAGATATGTTCCGTTCTTGCTAATCCCTAGGTGTCCATTACAGGCCTGGTGCCAGTGGAGTTGGTATGCATAATTTAAGTCGGCTTTGTCTCGCTTTACTGGCCGCGTTAGCCGGTAGCGCAGCACAGGCTCAGGAAGTCACCTTTGAACACTTATGTGAGTTTGTTAAAAAAGACTCCGGAGCGGAAAAGTCTGCGGATGAGAAGACCGGAGCGGCGGAACTTGCTGGACCACCTTTTCAGGTGCATTCGATTGAAATTGTCTCCAATCCTATTTTTGACGAAAACGCACCCGATACGATTTGGGTGCACCACTTTGCCAACTGGTTACATATCAATAGTAAAGAATCTGCACTGCGAAAAGAGTTAAGTATTAAACCTGGTGAACAAGTCACGACGGATGATTTAGCAGAAGCGGAGCGTCTACTGCGTGAGAGATCCTATGTACGTGATGCGCGAGTTAGTGTGGTTGAGCCTTGTCATCCTGATGGCAGTAAAAGCGTGAAAGTAGAAACCTGGGATAACTGGAGCTTGCTACCAAACCTTGGACTGGGCCGCACCAGTGGTAAAAATAAGTACTCTTTTGGCTTTAAAGAAGATAATTTTTTGGGGTATGGCGTACGTACGTCTGTAAAATATCAATCCGATTATTTACGCCAGGGCTATGAATTTAAAGTATCGAGTCCGTTGTCTTTGCTCGGGTATCCTGAACTGGATCACAGCTATGTCGATCTTGAATGGACAGAGAATAACGATGGCCGTCGAACTCAGTTCCAGCTTGAAAAGCCCTTTTATCAGGATAGTACAGAGCGGATGTATAAAGCAGGCTGGCTCAGCGATGAAAGACTAGACCAAATTTATCACAATGGTGAGCTTGAGAACCGATTCATAACCCTGCAAAAAGAGATTGATCTTCAAACGGGTTGGCTTCTGGATTATCGGGAGCGTACCAGTTTAAGGCTATTGGCAGGTTATAGTTCGCAGCAATGGCAGTTTACAGACGACCCGTTTCAACCTTCGTTGGCTTTACCAGAGGACAGGAGTTACCAGTACCCCTGGATAGGTCTCGACTACAAAGAACATAAATATCAGGTGCTGTCTGATGTGTATCTGATTAATCACAGTGAGGATATCAATTTAGGCTGGCACCATCAGGCAAGGATTGGTGTCCAAACATCTGATTTGGCAAACGATGAGACACTTGGCTATCAAGCACATTGGCTCTCTGAAAAAGGCTTTGGCGACTCAGAGCACTTAACATTACTTGCCCTGCAATTGGATGCCATGTTAGGTATACACGGCGGTGATCAAATCATCGCCTCAGCAAAAGCCGAGGACTTTTATCGTCTGAGTAAAGAGTTTACCTTTTACACTAAACTTCAATACGATCAACGCAGCCGCAACTACCTGGATCAACCTCTTGATTTGGGTGGTGAAACAGGGTTGCGTGGCTATCCTGTTCAATACCAGCAAGGCACTCAGCGCTGGTTAAGTACAGCAGAGCTTCGCTGGTATCCACAGATTAACATCTACCAACTCCTCGATTTGGGATTTGTGGCGTTCGCAGATGCTGGGCGAGCCAGTGGTGGCGATATCGAACAAAATGCCGAGCTGAACGGCTTCCGTTCTAAGGCCGATTTACTGGCTGAAAACTTCACAGATCAGTGGATTGGTTCTGTCGGTATTGGCGCTCGTTTTTACTCCTCACGCTCAAGCAATAATCATGTCATTCATGTTGACCTGTCAAAACCTGTAGGCGGTGCAAAAGATGTGAACTCGTGGGAAATTCAGTTGAAAGTTGAAGAGAGGTTTTAATTGATTTGTATTTTTCATGTTAATGTTACATAGCTGAAAATTTAAGCACAGTAGAACGAACCAGACGTTGTTCTCCGAAAGTTCGACCTTATAAATTGATGGATTCGTCCATAGCAGTGATCAATACGCTTGTCAGTCCCCAAAAAAAGAACGTCTGCAAATAAGGCAAAGCAGAGATTCATTTTTTCGAGAGTCCTGGTTTTAAGCAACCGCAATTCGCTCATAACTGTCTTTAAGGTCAGATTAGAACCTTCGGCTAAACTGTCAAATCAGGTATGAGCTACTACACATGAGCAAAAACAAGCTGTTTCCTGGATTCCATTTCGGTTAATTGACCAATACAGACAGCAAGTGTTTTCGATATTTTAAATTGCCGCTAGAAGAAATCAATGGGAGTCAAATCTTGACAGTTAATTTTATTAACTATGGTTGCTATAAATC
>JAHIWM010000030.1 GCA_018815765.1 Gammaproteobacteria bacterium
AAAATGAGCTCGGTCAATGGATCGTTGGACGCAGAACTGAAGGGCAGTGCATCGCCAAGAGTAGAGGTCAGCACAGTCAGTGGTAACGCAGAGCTGAAACTGGACAGAGGTATCAGCGCCAAGTTTAATCTGGTGGCTAATGCTGGAGGCTCAATTAGAAATGAATTGACCAGCCATAAAGCAGAAAAAGCAAAATATGGCCCACGTCGTAGTCTTGAGTTCAGTACAGGCAAAGGCGAGGGCAGTATAGAGATGAATACCGTCAGTGGTTCACTGAAACTTGAAACAAACTAAGTCAGAGACGGCAGGCCTTGTTCCTGCCGTCTTTGTTTGATGCATCAGCTTTACATAACTTTGCAATAGCTCAACAGTGTTCAGTTATATTTGAATTGTTAAGGGTTGTTATTAACTGTTGGAATTGGTAAAAACGCTAGGTTTTTCATGGGGCTGTACATAATCTCTCCGGCAACTAACAATCAAGTTACAGGATAGCTTTATGAACATGATACAGCGTGCCAGTCGTCTGGCTTTGCCTTTGTTTTCGCTGATCGCCTTAGCAGCCTGCGGTGGCAGCTCAGGAGATAAAGCAGAAGATGAAGGTTTTAATCAGGGGTACGTGCAGTTCTATAACGGTGCTGCTAACAGCGCCAATAGTTCTTTTACCGTGAATGAAGTTGCGGCAGGAACAGCCACTTTTGGTGACGCCTCCAATATGCTTAGCATTGAGCCAGGCAGCTATAAATACCAGCTGAAAAATGCGACCAGCAGCGCTCTGCTCAAAGAGGCTGATGTAGTTCTGAATAAAGGTGAAAAAACACTGCTCCTGATGACTGGTGATGTTGCTAATCCAACTATTTTATCTTTAACTCACAAACGTGAAGAAAAGTTTGATGACGAGTTCCGGGTCTATGTCGCCAACTTGTCGGCTAGCTATGACAAAGTGGATTTATACACTGCAGCTGAAGCTGATGATTTCAGCAAAGCAACGCTGGTAGAGTCTGTTGCCACTAAAGAAATTACCACAACAGGTAAAATGCTGAAACGTGGTAAATACAAGTTATTTATTACCGCAGCAGGTAGCAAAACTCCATTTTTTGAAGCTGCAGCTTATAACTTCCAGTACACCACCAGCTATGTGTTGGTTGTGCGTGACAAGTTAGGCCCAATGGTAAATCAGGTGTCTCTGGATGTAGTGGGTAACTCGACTACAGTAGAAGCCTTGGAGCACCGTCTGGCGAAAGGTCAGGTGCGTATTTACAACAGTCTGGACAACCAGCAGGGCCAAATCGCCATCAATAACTTACCTGTCAGTGATTTAGTTCAGGACACGTTGACCAGTTATATCCAGTTGGACAAAAATGATTACAGCTTAGCTGTATTGAATGAAAACAACGAATTGTTATTAAACAATGTGTTGTTAACCATCAACGCAGGTCAGAGCAAATCAGTATTGTTGTTCCGTGATGCGGAGCAAAAAGTAGGTATCGTTAGTTTTACTGAGAAAAACATACCGCAAATCCATGAGCATGAGATCAATGTGGCCAACCTGGTGCCTGATTTCAAAAATCTGCATTTCTACTTTGTTCGTCAGAACGAAACTATTGAAAGTGCAAAGTTCCATGTGAAAGCTCTGGATTTCAAAAAGTACGCCAGCCTGATTTTACCAAAAGATTTCTATTCAATTTCTTTGGTACATGTAGCAGACAATGGCACTATCAGTTTGTTAGACAAATCAGATATGTTGCAATTGGAAGCAGGCAAAAACTACATTCTGGCCGCTGAACCATCTGCTGCCGCACCAAGTGGTTATAAGATCACTCTGGTTAAATAGTTCATAGGTAGTTCGTAAGTAGTAAATCCAAAAAACGGCCACAGGAAGTGGCCGTTTTTTTATCTGCGCAGCCCAGAATATCCCTCGATAGCCCTTGTTGTGTTGATTGCTGTTGAGCCCTCCTGATCTCATTTGCTGAATCTCTGGCCGCAGAGGCTCGAGTCTTAGCATGCACTGTCCTGATACTCCTCTTCTCATTTGTGCCGTCGCAACTCGGGCTGATTTTGTTTGAGCAGAAACATCACACTAAGATTATTTATTAAATAGCTGGTGAAAAAAAACCACCGTAAAAACGGTGGTTTTGAGAAAAGTGATTTAAGTTGATTTAGAACTTATAATTCCACTGTACAGCCAGTACCTGAGCTTTGTTGCGGTAAGTCGCCTGGACACCAGACTTGTAAATACGATCGCCATTGGCGTTGTATTCATGCTCATCAATACTGACTTTGTTCATCCACATATAACCGTAAGCAAAATCAATGCTTTGTTCTGTGGTCAGAGCCCAGTTTGCACCCCAGGTCCACCAAATGCGATCTGCTGTTGGTACACGGGCTGTTTTATGGCTGCCACTGATTGGGTTTTCATCGTACGCCAGACCAGTTTTTAACGTCAGCTCTTCGTTGTATTGCACTGTTGTGCCAACAGAAAACGACCAGGTGTCCTGCCAATGTTCTGGGATATAGCCAATGTAGCCTGCCTGATTCAGGTTTTGTGGCATTTGAGTGCTTAATGAAATGCTTGGCGTGTCGTCGTCGCTGACGATATCAATAGATTCAAAGCTGCTCCAGCCGGTCCAGTTCACACTGGCTTGCACAGATAAAACATCGGTCAGTTGCTGATCAACACTAAAAGCCAGGTTGGCAGGTGTGGTTAAATCCAGTTTACTTTGCTCTGAGAGGTAGCTGTTTGCAGCCAATTTACCAGTCGCTAAGCTGATTGCTGGCAAGTTAGCACCCACCACAATAAAGTTTGGATTGCCTGCCACGTTTGCGCCCGTGATTGGTGTATTGGTGATTTCAGAATCACCTTTAAGTGTGTATTTCACTTCGGAGTGATACACCAATGCCAATTTAGTGGAACCTAAATCGCCATGAATACCAAGGTTGTAACCTGCGGCCACATCATCACCATTGACTTCGTAGTGGCTATCACAGTAAGCGGCGTTGTATACGTCAGCGCCATATAAAGCATTGATGTTGGTACCTAGTTCACATAAGCCTGAATGATCTTTGTACTTAGACAGGGTGCCTTCGGCGTAATTCACACTTAAACCTAAGCCCAAAGACCAAGCATCGCTGAGTTTATAAGCCACTGTTGGTTGCATCGCGACCACTTTAATTGAGGTTTCATCCGCAAAATAACGGCCAACCCAATCGTTTTGATAATCTGAAGACAAACCAAAAGGAGCGTACACACCTATACCCCAGCTTAAGTTGTCGCTGAAGTGGTCGCTGTAAAAGGCAAAAGGCACTAATTCAGACAAGGTCAGTTTGCCTGAATCCCGGCCTGTAACCGCCATGCCATTGGCACTTTGCGCCGATGCATCGCTGTAACGGGTTGTTGCATGGATCAGATTTACGCCACCGGAAAACTGAGCGCCTTTTAATTCAGTTAAAGCAGCAGGGTTGGAATAGACCAAAGAGGCATCTGTAATTTGAGCTCCGCGGCCGGCATAAGCGTTACCAGCGGCACTGACAGATTGTTCAAATAATTTATAGCCTTCAGCCAGTGCTGACTGACTAACCAAAGCAAGGCTGATAGCTAATGGTAATGAAGCTTTTCGTAACATTGTTTTTGTACCCTGTAATAAATTTCGCGGCATTATAGGAGGGTAAGGCCTTAGAGTACATGCTCTAAGTCTGGCAAATTTTGCTACTGGTCGGATCTTGCTTTGACTAAAAAGTGGTGGAATTAGCTAAACGCCTAAAATGAACTCAAGCTGATTTTTGTATTTTTTATTTTAAGTTGTTGTTTCAAAATGGATTTGTTTTTTATTTTCGAAATGGCACAAGGGATGCACTCCCATTGCAACTGATTCGACTTTGAATGTTTAAGGATAAATTATGAAAACCCGCTCATTGCTCGCTACTGCTGTCACTACTGCTTTATTGGCCAGCTCTTTGGTATTAACAGGTTGCGGCAGCGCTGAAGGAAGTCCGGATGCTGCGAAAGTGGAAGCTGTGATCAGCATCCCTGTAGAAGCCGCTTTAGTCAGTCGTGGTGAAATCAGCAGTTTGTACCGCACCACCAGTACACTGGAAGCCAAGGAAGATGCTGAAGTAAACAGTAAATCAACTGGCATAGTACAGCAGCTGTTTGTGGAAGAAGGTGATGTAGTGAAAGCGGGTCAGGTCATGGCTATCCTGGACACCGAACGTCAGCAACTGAACTTAGCCAAAGGCAAAGCTGAATTAGGCCAGTTAAAAAGTGAACTGACCCGGTTAGAAGCTATGTACCAGAAAAAATTGGTCAGTTTTGACTTATACGACAAATTAAAATGGCAGGTTGAATCTTTATCTGCTTCTGTGGCTTTGTCAGAGCTGGCACTCAAAGAAACTCAGATCATAGCTCCTATCAGCGGTGTGATTGCTCGTCGTCATGTCAAAGTGGGCCAGTTAATCACTGAGTACTCATCCAAAGCTTTGTTTGAAATTGTGTCACAAGAGCGTTTAGAAGCCGTGATCAATTTACCAGAGCATCAGTTACCACGAGCTAAAGTAGGCCAGGTCGCACATTTGCATTTTGCTGCTTTGCCAGCCAAAGAAGCAACAATTATCCGCATCTCTCCGGTGGTGGACGCGGCTACTGGCACAGCCCGTGTCACAGTGGCTGTAGATAACAGTGACCTGATATTAAAAGCCGGTATGTTTGCTCAGGTTGAAGTGCAATACGACGCCAAAGCGGCTGCCCTGTTAGTGCCAAAACGTGCTGTGATGGCGATGGATAACAGCAGTTCAGTCTTTGTGGTCAACAAAGACGGCAAAGTAGAACGCAAAACCATCACTACAGGCTATGAATCCGACACTATGTTTGAGGTAGTGGAAGGTTTAACTGAAGGCGAACAAGTGGTGACTGCAGGCCAGGCCAGCTTAAAAGAGCAAAGCCCGGTTCAGGTTATTGCGAAGAGTTAATTCAATCTCCCTCAGTAGTGGGGCGTAAGCCCCGCTGTGAATAATAAATAAAAAAATAAGGGATCTTCTATGAAACTAGTGGATACAGCAGTTGCACGTCCGGTCACCATGTGGATGTTCACTTTAGGCATCATGTTATTTGGTCTGGTCGCTATGGGTCGACTGGCAGTCAATTTACTTCCGGATTTATCTTACCCAACCTTAACTATCCGTACTGAATACCAGGGCGCAGCTCCGGCGGAAGTCGAACAATTGGTCAGTAAGCCGATTGAAGAAGCTGTGGGTATTGTTAAAGGCATTCGCAAAGTGCATTCGGTGTCCCGTGCTGGCCGCTCTGATGTAATTATGGAATTTGAGTGGGGCTCAGATATGGATCTGGCAGGCCTTGAAGTGCGGGAAAAAGTCGATGTGCTATACCTGCCTTTGGATGTAAAAAAACCACTGTTACTGCGGTTTAATCCAAATTTAGATCCTGTGGTTCGCCTGGCCTTAAGCCGTGATGAGAAAACTGAATTGAGCCCGGCGCAACTGGTAAGCTTACGTACTTTTGCTGAAGAAGATTTACGCCGCCGTTTAGAATCCTTAGCCGGTGTGGCAGCAGTGCGGCCTGATGGGGGTTTAACTCAGGAAATTCAAATTCTGATCGACAATGAAAAACTGAGTCAGCTGAAACTGGATATCAGCACCATCAATCAGCGTTTAAAAGAGCAAAATATTAATCAGGCTGGTGGTCGCTTAGAAACCGGCAGTCATGACTATTTAGTCCGCACCATTAACCAGTTTGCTAACTTAGACGAAATCCGCAATTTGTATATTGCCAAAGTAGGTGAAAGCCAGATCCGTTTGTCTGACATCGCTGAAATACGTGACTCTTTTGTTGACCGTCAAAGCATTACTTATGTGCATGGTAAAGAGGCGATAGAAATTGCCATTTACAAAGAAGGTGATGCGAACACGGTACAAGTGGCTAAAACAGTCACGGCGAAACTGGAAGATCTACAAAAAAATCTGCCAGCCGGTTACCAGTTAACCTTAGTGTACGACCAATCCACCTTTATCAAACAAGCTATAGACGAAGTGAAGTCTGCTGCTTTTGAAGGCGGTATTCTGGCGATGATTGTTTTGTATTTGTTCCTGCGAAATGTCTGGACCACGCTAGTGATCTCTATCTCTATTCCGCTGTCAGTGATTGCGACCTTTAATCTGATGTATGCGCAGGATATCAGCTTAAATATTATGAGCTTAGGTGGTATAGCCCTGGCTATAGGTATGCTGGTGGATAACGCCATTGTGGTGTTAGAGAATATTGCCCGTTACAAAGAGCAGGGCATGGCACCTATGGAAGCCGCGAAAAAAGGCGCCAGTGAAGTGGCTATGGCGATTACGGCTTCTACCCTGACCACTGTAGCGGTATTTTTCCCGTTGGTGTTTGTGGAAGGTGTGGCAGGACAACTGTTTAAAGATCAGGCTTTAACTGTGACTTATGCCTTATTGGCGTCACTGTTGGTGGCTTTAACTCTTATTCCTGCCATGGCTGCACGTGAACGCACCACATCGACATCAATTACTGCAGGTGCAGCGACTGAAGCAAAACCACTTTCGATTAAACCATCGCGCTGGTATTTATGGCCGCTGGTACCTTTCCACCTGTTGTATCTGGGTGTGCGCTTTTTGTTTTTAGCTTTGTTTGCCTTATTCACTATCCTGTTTCGCGCTGTTGCTAAAGGCTTAAGTTTTATATTTAACCCGCTGCTAAATATAGTGCAGGCTTTTTTACGTGCTTTGGAATCAGGTTACCGTGCTGTATTAACTGCAGCCTTAAAAGCCAAAGCTTTAGTGCTGGCTGCCACTATAGGTCTGACGGCTCTGATTTATTCGCTGATCCCAGGTTTAGGTTTTGATGTGATCCCAAGCATGAGTCAGGGCGAGTTTTATGTCGAAGTTCAACTTCCTGTAGGCAGCGCGATAGAGCGTACCGACAAGGTATTAAAACAACTGGCGGAAGTCGCTTCACTGCAGCCTGAAATTGATCGCAGTTATGCACAGGCAGGTACAGGCCAGCAAATGACTGTGGATCCAAATGTCGGTGGCAGTCATTGGGGTCGCTTAAATATTATTTTAAAAGACAGTGCTACTACTGCGGATGAAGAACGTTTGATCCAGCTGTTCCGTGATGCGGTCAGCACTATGCCTGCGCTTACTGCAAAAATAGACAGACCCCAGTTGTTCAGCTTCAGCACTCCACTGGAAATAGAATTGTCAGGTCATGATTTAAGCAGCCTAAAAGCAACCTCGGATCAACTGGCCAAAGCCCTGGCTGCGAATGACAGATTTACTGATATTAAAAGCTCGTTGCGTTCTGGTCAGCCGGAAATCACCTTGCATTTCCACCATGACCGTTTATCTCAGCTGGGTTTAACTGCGGCTGATGTATCGAAACGGGTGGCGAATTATATTGGTGGTGAAGTCGCTGGTCAGTATTCGATTAACGATCGCAAAGTCGATATCCGCGTGCGTCTGGCGGAAAACTTCCGTAACTCAGAGCAGCAGCTATCGCAGATTATCATCAACCCAAACAGTGAAAAACCACTGCCATTATCTGCAGTCGCCGACATTAAACGTGAAGTAGGGCCAAGCGAAATTACCCGTATTGGTCAGCAACGTGTGGCTTTGGTTAGCGCTAATTTAGCATACGGCGACTTGGAACAAGCCACCGCAGAGGCCAAAGCTGCATTGGCGCAACTGACGCTGCCTTATGGCGTAGGCGCCACTATTGTCGGCCAAAGTGAAGAAATGGAACGTTCCTTTAATTCCTTGCTGATGGCTTTATTGCTGGCGGTATTTTTGGTCTATCTGGTGATGGCGTCGCAGTTTGAAAATCTGCTGCAACCTTTGCTGATTTTATTCACTGTGCCTTTGGCTGGTGCTGGTGCCGTACTTGGCTTGTGGCTGACTGGTACTCGGGTTTCTGTGATTGTATTTATCGGTTTGATTATGCTGGCCGGCATAGTGGTGAATAACGCCATAGTATTGATAGACCGTATAAACCAGTTACGTGCTGAAGGCATAGCATTAAATGATGCCATTATCGAAGCTGGTGCTACCCGTTTACGTCCTGTATTGATGACGACTTTAACGACAGTGCTGGGTTTATTGCCTATGGTGTTGGGCAGCAGTGATGGTGCAGAAATACGTTCTCCAATGGCTATTACTGTGATTTGGGGCCTGAGCCTGTCAACATTGCTGACTTTGGTATTTATTCCTGTGCTGTATCGCCTGACTGCGCGTGACGTGCAACTGGTTAAGGAGTAACGGCATGGACCATAAACCTTTAGCCATCACCCGTTTTGCCTTAACCCGGCCTGTGACTTTATGTATGTTGTTTTTGTCCTTGCTGGTGTTTGGTTTAATCGCAAGCCGGATGTTGCCGCTGGAGAAATTTCCTGGCATCGACATCCCTGAAATTTATGTGCATGTGCCTTATCCCAATGCTACACCCAGTGAAACTGAACGCTTAATCACCAGACCCGTCGAAGAAGCATTGGCGACAGTGACCGGCATTAAAAAGATGCGCAGTTTTTCCAAAGAAGACGGCGCTGATATTTCGCTTGAATTTAACTGGGAAGAAGACATCAATACCAAAAGTATTGAAGTGCGCGAACGCTTAGACAATATGCGTCACCTGTTGCCACGGGACGTAGAGCGGGTGATGGTGTATCAGTTTAATACCAGCGATATGCCTATTTTCCAGCTGCGTATTTCCAGTGATCGCGATTTAGCTATGGCGTACGACTTGCTGGAACGTGTGATTAAGCGTCCATTGGAGCGGGTGCCAGGCGTATCCAAAGTGGAGCTTTATGGCGTGGATAAACGTCAGGTGACTGTTCGCCTTGACCCACAACGTATGCGTAATTTACAGGTCGACCCGGTGCAACTGGTACAGCTGCTGCAGGAAAGCAACTTTGCGATGACAGCGGGCGAGTTGCGTAATCCAAACGAAAGTATTCTGGTCAAACCCGTTGGGGAGTTCGCCAGCCTGGATGAAATCCGCGCTTTACCTATTCGGGCCGGTTTAACCTTAGGTGCAGTCGCTGATGTAGTGCTGGAGTTGCCAAAACGTATTGAAGGTCGGCATTTACACCAGACCTACGCTGTAGGTATGAACGTATTTAAGGAGTCGAATGCTAACCTGGTGGATGTCTCCCGCGCCGCTATAGCTGTAGTGGATGCA
Organism: Gammaproteobacteria bacterium; assembly: GCA_018815765.1. Taxonomy (GTDB): domain Bacteria; phylum Pseudomonadota; class Gammaproteobacteria; order Enterobacterales; family Alteromonadaceae; genus Pararheinheimera. Next base: position 9,194 of record JAHIWM010000030.1, read on the forward strand.
GCGGGTAAAGACCCGGCTTTTAATGGCATTAACTTATTCCTGATGGACGATACCGCCAAAGGCGTCACTGACTCTTTGTCGAACCTGTTAAGTTCAGGAGCTATGGGTGCGGTGTTGTCTTTTGGCGTGTTGTATTTGTTTTTACGCCATATTCCAACCACTTTAGTGGTGGTGTTGTCTGTGCCTGTGTCTATTGCCATTACCTTAGGTGCCATGTATTTCCTCGGCTACAGCCTGAATGTGCTGAGCATGATGGGGCTGATGTTGGCCGTAGGTATGCTGGTGGATAACTCTGTGGTAGTGACCGAAAGTATATTCCGTGAACGTGCTGCCGATCCTGATATGAAAAGAGCCACAGAATTGGGTGTTAATCGGGTCAGTCTGGCCGTGCTTGCCGGTACCGCCACTACAGCCATTGTGTTTTTGCCTAATATTATTGGGCAGAAAGTGGACGTGACAGTGTTTTTAGAGCACGTTGCTATTGCTATTACCATAGCTCTTGGCGTGTCTTTACTGATGGCTTTAACTTTAATTCCGCTCTTGACCACAAAAATTAAGCAAATTCATAGCAGCGATAATGCAGAGCCAAGCAAGCTGGATAAATTTTATGGCCGCTGCTTACGTTGGGTGATGGCATCACCTAAAGCAGCAACCGGCATCGCCTTTTTATTGTTATTCAGCATAGCTATTCCGATTGGCGCTGTCTCTGGCGGCGATGATGATGACGGCGACAGCAACAGAGCTTTTCTGAATTACAACGTGCAGGGCAATTACAATCTGGCCGAAGTAGAGCAAGAAGTAAACCGGATGGAAGCTTATCTGTATCAGCATAAAAAAGAGTATGAGATTGAGTCTGTGTACAGCTATTACACGGCAAATCATGCCATTTCGATCATCATGTTTAACGATCCGCTAGTGAAGCCTGTATCTGAAATTAAAGAATCCATCCGTAAAGGCTGGCCACAACTGGTGCGCTCACAACCCAGTTTTGGCTGGAGCGACAACGGCGGTGGTATGCAGGTGCATTTATCCGGCCCATCCACAGAAATGTTGACCAAATTGGCAGCTGATATAGTGCCTGTGATTTCACAAATTAAAGGGCTGGAAGATGTGCGCTCTGAAATTGCCGATGGCCAGTTTGAAATGCAAATCCGCCTGAACAACGAAGAGCTGCAACGTCAGGGCTTGGATGCCAGCGAAGTGGCGCAAGCTGTGACTCTGGCATTGCGTGGTACCAACTTGCGTACTTTCCGTTCAGAGGAGCAAGGCGAGCTGCAACTTCGGGTGTTGTACGATGAAAAAGTCAGTCATTCACCTGCCGAACTTGCGGCTATTCCTGTGCTGGTGAAAGACAATGTGGTCATTACGCTGGCTCAGGTGGCAGAGCTTAAAGTAGAACCTCTGTTATCAGAAATTCGCCGTTTTAACCGTCAGACCACCCTTGCCATTGGCATGAATATGAATAAAGAGCTGACGATGGACAAAGCCCGCGAAGAGCTAACCAAAAGATTAGATCAACTGCAGTTACCAGCTGGCTACGCCTGGTCTTTTGAAGGCAGCTTCCAGTATCAGGATGAAGCTCAGGGCATTATGCAAATTAATATGCTGCTGGCCGTGGCTATGATTTATCTGGTGATGGCGGCGCTGTTTGAGTCCTTGATTATGCCAACAGCTGTGATTGGCTCCTTGTTGTTCTCTTTTGTTGGCGTGTTTTGGGCCTTTTTATTCACCGGCACTTCTATGGGCATTATGGGCATGATAGGGATGCTGGTGCTGATGGGCATAGTGGTGAATAACGGTATTGTATTGGTGGACCGTATCAATCAGCTGCGTAATGAAAGCCCTGATGCTGAGCTGGTGCCACTGATAATCGAAGCCTGTGAAGCACGATTACGCCCTATTCTGATGACGGTATCGACCACTGTATTAGGCCTGTTACCTCTGGCTTTTGGCGATGCAACCATTGGAGGCGACGGCCCAAGTTATGCGCCTATGGCTATAGCTATTATTGGTGGCCTGGTGTTTTCTACCTTAACCAGTTTATTACTGGTGCCATTAACTTACTGGGGTTTAATACGTTTTAACATTCGCTGGTCTGGCTTTTTAGGTAAAGCCCGACTGTTGGCGAATAAGGTAATTACTGCGTCTTAATGGTCTGCTCGGTCACAGGAAGCCAATCCTCGATGCTTTGCTTCCTGTGACCGATGTGCTGCAGTTATAAATGAACGGCCTGGCAGTAGCAGAAATGCCATAGCATTTTTCCTTCCTCTTATCCCAGCCTGATAGTGCAGCCGCACTTTCCGGTGTTTACTGAAAACTTACGATGATCGACCACGCTAGTTTAGAGCGGCCTTGTGCCGCTCTTTTTTTATCAGTGGTTTTGAATTCTACTTTTTTACCGCAGCCTGTAATTTTTCCAGTTGCAGCCACAGCTCTTCCGCTTCTGCTGTTAAATCGGCAAATAAGCGCATGTCGCCTTTTCGCTGGGCCAGCATAGCTTGTTCGGCTTTGGCATCGTATTTTTGGCGCATGGCTTTTACTGGATTTTGTTTCAAAAAACTAAACATGGGCTCTTCATTATTGTTAGTCGTGTATCAGTGTTACGTCTGGACAGCGATTTTTGTTCAACAGACAACAGTTTAAAATCGGGTATTCAGGGAAAAGGCTAAACGTAAAGCAGGTATATTTTTTATTGGTAGTTCCCATTCCTTAGCCACTCTTCCTTGTAAATCAATAAGCTGCATCTATTCTTAGTGCTGGTTTATTCATCTTTTGGTTTCACCATGTCATTTATGATGAGTTGTCTGATCTTGTGTGCTCTGATGTTGTTTCCTGCGCAGTCCAGGGCTGAAGAGGTGCTCAGGATCCGGCATTATCATTTGCAGCCTCGCCATGATTTTGCCTTAAAACTATTGGAACTGGTGCTGTCAAAAAATGGCACGCCTTATCAAATTATTGCCGTGAAATCGAGTGAGGTATTAACAGAGGGCAGGGTAGAGAAAATGGTGATGGATGGTGAACTGGATATGCTGTTTATCTCCACTTCTGCAGCACGCGAACGCACTATGATCCCCATTAAAGAGCCCATTTACCGGGGGGTGCTCGGATTGCGATTGCTGCTGATTAAGCCCAAAAATAATGAAAAGTTTACACAGATAAAAACCCTGCAGGATTTGAAACCTTATGTGGCTGGTCATAACGTGCACTGGAGTGATTTCGGCATATTTAAGAGCAATGGTTTAAAGGTGGTCAGCTCTACCAACTATGACGCTTTATTTGAAATGCTGAAACATGGCAGGTTTGATTACTTTTCCAGAGGTGTAAACGAAGTCTGGTCTGAATTGGCGCAGCACTCCGATCAGCTGGTGATAGCCGACAATGTGATGTTGTTTTACCCGCACCCAGTGTATTTTTTTGTTGGTAAACACAGACCTGAATTAGCGGCTTTAGTGGGAAAAGGCCTGAAGATAGCCATGCTGGATGGCTCCTATAAAGCCTTGTTCCAGAGTTATTATGCCGACACTATTAAGAAGGCTAATTTAAACAGCAGAACCATGATTTATCTGAATAATCCGGCTGTACCCGCAGGCACAGCTCAGATTGATACCAGTTGGTGGTTCACTCCCTGAGTTGTTTATCAAGCTTCTACAGTGACTACAACTTTGCCGCTGTTGCGTGCAGTTGCTACTTTTTCATAAGCCTGCTCTATGCTGTCAAAGTCAAACTCCTGTGGGTCAAGTCGTATAGTTAACATCCCTTGTTCAGTCAGTTGACTGGCCTGACGCAGAATGTTGCCATGATGTGCTCTGCTTTGACCCGTTAATAGTGGCATTAAGGTGAACACACCAGAATAGCTGGCTGCTCTGAATGATAAAGGCGCTATGCTATGTGTACCCCAGCCGAGGCTACTGACCACATGGCCCGTATAGGTTTTTACCGACTGAAAAGCCTGATCCAGACTGACTCCTCCAGTGGTATTAAATACAATATCAAAGCCTTTATTGCCGGTATGTTCTGCCAGGTAGTGCTCTACAGATGTGTGCTGATAATCAATAAAAACAGCACCCAAAGAACGGATATAGTCTGCATCTTTGGCTGACGCCGTGGCATAGACTTCTGCACCAAAGGCTTTGGCGAGTTGAACCGCTACATGACCTACACCACCAGCGCCACCTTGCACCAGTACTTTATGCCCGGCTGCAACTCTGGCTCTGTCTATCAAACCTTCCCATGCCGTAATCACCACTAAAGGCATAGCCGCGGCTTGACGCAGACTGATGTTGGACGGAGCTTTGGCCAGCAAGTCAGCATCCACTAACTGATACTGAGCCAAAGAGCCCTGTTGACCTGCCACACCTCCCGTCATGCCATAGACTCTATCTGTTACAGTAAAGTGAGTGATACTGGGACCTGTTGCGACCACTTTACCTGCCATGTCGATCCCCAATACGGCGGGAAATGGCTGTTTAGCATGGGCCGCTTGTCCTGCTCTGATTTTTAAATCCAGTGGGTTGATGCTACTTGCGACCACTTTCACCAGAACCTGACCTATTCCTGGTTGAGGTATAGCTTGTTCAGTTAATTTGAAACTGCCATTCGCTTCAGTGATTTGTAACGCCTGCATACTGTGTTGAGTGCTCATGCGGATGTCCTCTGCTGTGATTTAGTGGGTGCCCCGTTATGGGGCTAGTTGCAGTATTGCCTATACTAAAAAGAACTTAAATCAACTAATATGCATTGATGTCATGCGAAAATGTATAAGGAAGCTTAAGAGGGCTGCTATGAATCATCTGGACTGGAGCGACATCCGTTTATTTCTGGCGGTGGCAGAGCAGGGCACATTAACAGCAGCAGCTCGTGCTGTCGGCTTGACTCAGCCCACCTTAGGCCGACGTATTCAAAGCCTGGAGCTGAGTCTGGGTCTGAAGCTGTTTCAGCGTACAGCGGAAGGCTTTCTGGTGACCGAGGCTGGGCTTGCTTTATTGCCATCAGCCAGACGTATGGCCGAAGAAGCCGACGCAGCAATGCGGCAGTTGGCCGGGCAGGAAGAAAGGCTGACAGGCACGTTGCGTATTTCATCGTTTGACTGGTTTAGTCATTATGTATTGGCTGATTGCTGTGCTGGTTTTTTGCAGTTGCACCCGCATGTCAGCATAGAGCTTTTAACCGACAGCAGATTGTTTAGTCTGGCCCGGCGTGAGGCTGATTTAGTGTTCCGGCTGCAAGCTTTTGACGAACCTGATATAGCGCAGCGTAAACTGCTGCTGTTGGAGTATGGCTTGTATGCCGTTGCTGGTTTTGACCTTAGCTTACTGAATACTCCAGAGCAGCTGAATCTGATTAGTATGGACAGTCATTTTAGCGATTTGCCTGATGTGGCCTGGCTTAAAACTCAGTTTCCCGGCGCAAAGCTAGCCTTTAGCAGCAATAGCAGAGAAGCACAGGCCAGATTATGTTTGGCCGGGCTTGGGCTTGCGGTATTACCAGTGCGGATGGCGAAGCAAATTGAGGGATTGCAGCAACTGCCTGTAACAACCCCACCGCCGTCACGACAGATCTGGCTGGGTTATCATCAGGATTTACGTTATCAGCGCAGGCTCAGAGCTTTTATAGACTTTATCACTCAATGGTTGTATGGCATGGAATAGCTGGTGTGGTGAAAAACAAAAAGTCCGCCTGATGGTTAGTCAGACGGACTTTTGTTTTTTGACTAAATATTTAGCTACAGCGCTTTTAAGATCGCATCCACAGTAGCTTTGGCATCACCAAAACACATCTGAGTATTGTCTTTATAAAACAGCGGGTTGTTTACACCCGAGTAGCCTGTGTTCATCGAACGCTTAAATACTATAACGTTTTGTGCTTTCCAGACTTCCAGCACAGGCATACCAGCAATTGGACTGGTTGGATCTTCAGCCGCTGCAGGGTTCACCGTATCGTTAGCGCCTATCACCAGCACAGTGTCAGTCTCGGAGAAATCTTCATTAATTTCATCCATTTCCAGCACTATGTCGTAAGGTACTTTGGCTTCGGCCAGCAGCACATTCATATGACCTGGCATACGGCCAGCCACAGGGTGAATACCAAAACGTACTTTTATGCCACGAGCTTTGAGCTTCTGGCATATTTCTGCCACCGGATACTGCGCCTGAGCGACCGCCATCCCGTAACCTGGGGTGATCACCACAGAGCTGGAGTTCCGTAGTAAATCGGCCACGTCTTCTGCATTGATTTCACGGTATTCACCTTGTTCTTCGTCGCCCGAACTTTGTTTGGCATCGACCTGACCAAAACCTCCTGCGATGACAGAGATAAAAGAGCGGTTCATCGCTTTACACATAATGTAGGACAAGATAGCGCCGGAAGAACCGACCAAAGCACCTGTGACAATCAGTAAATCGTTGGAGAGCATAAAACCCGCAGCAGCTGCGGCCCAGCCTGAGTAAGAGTTCAGCATAGACACCACCACCGGCATATCGGCACCACCAATAGAGGCGACCAGATGCAGACCAAAGATCAACGCAATCAGAGTCATAATTAGTAGCGCTGTTTCACCCCCTTCGAAGCTGACAAAATAAACCAGCAATACGGCTGAAGCGACTAAAGCCAGTAAATTCAGTTTGTGTTTATGCGGAATATTCAACGGCTTGGAGCTGGCTATGCCGCGTAGCTTGGCAAAAGCAACAATAGAACCTGAAAAGGTTACAGCGCCGATAAATACACCTAAAAACACTTCAGTTAAATGCACTGTTAACTCTGCGCCTGCGGCCGAGTGAGTTTCAAAAAAGCTGTTGTAGCCCACCAGCACTGCTGCCAAACCGACAAAACTGTGCAAAATAGCCACTAATTCAGGCATTTGGGTCATTTCAACTTTAAGCGCCAGTCGAAGGCCAATGGCTGCGCCTATAGCCAAAGCTATGAATAACGGCAGCATCGCGTCCATGCTAACGCCGGCAATGGTCGCAAGCAGGGCTATAGTCATACCTAAAATGCCCAACCAGTTACCGCGACGTGCAGTTTCCTGCTGAGATAAACCGGCTAAACTCGCGATAAAAAAGGCGGCAGCAACAATGTACGCTGCTGTGATTAATCCTTGTGTCATGGCTATTACTCCCCGCCTTTAGTAAACATTTTCAGCATGCGCTGTGTCACGGTAAAACCACCCACTATATTGATGCTGGCGATCAGTACGGCAAAAAAGGCAAGTACCTGCACTAACAGCGAGTCGCTGCTGATTTGCAGTAAAGCGCCCAAAACGATAATGCCAGAAATCGCATTGGTGACCGACATCAAAGGCGTATGCAAAGCATGGGTCACGTTCCAGACCAGGTAGAAACCGACCACGCAGGATAATAAAAACACCGTAAAATGCGCTAAGAAATCACTGGGTGCGGAGTACCCTATCCAGAGTAATAACACCGCGGCTATGCCTATAAACCAGTTGGAATTAATGGTTTTTTTTGGGGCTGCCGGAGCCGTTGTAACTGCAGCTACGGGTTTTGCTGTCGCTGTGACGCTAATGGCTGGAGGCGGGAAAGTGACTTCACCCTGATGCACCACAGACATATTGCGGATAATCACATCCTGCATATCCAACACCATCTGACCATCCTTGGTTTTACATAACAGCTTGGCTAAGTTCACCAGATTGGTGCCATACAGCTGTGAGGACTGGGCGGCTAAACGACCTGGCAAGTCGGTATAACCTATAACTTTTACCCCTGAACTGGTTTGGTAAATCTCACCGGTTTTAGTGTATTCGCAGTTACCCCCAGTAGCTGCTGCTAAATCAACAATCACAGAGCCGGGTTTCATTGAATCAACCATTTCTTTGGTGATGAGCTTTGGCGCAGGACGGCCGGGGATAAGCGCTGTGGTAATGATAATGTCGACTTCTTTGGCCTGAGCGGCAAAAAGCGCCATTTCAGCGGCAATAAATTCATCCGACATCACTTTGGCGTAACCGCTGGAGGAGGAGCCATCTTCGGCAAATTCGAGTTTTAAAAATTCACCACCCAACGACTCAATTTGTTCTGCTACTTCAAGCCGTGTATCAAAAGCCCGCACTATCGAGCCCAAAGAGCGTGCAGCGCCAATAGCAGCAAGACCAGCCACACCAGCACCAATCACCAGCACTTTAGCGGGCTGCACTTTACCTGCTGCGGTAATTTGGCCACTTAAAAAACGGCCAAAACTATGAGCCGCTTCAATCACAGCGCGGTAACCTGCAATATTCGACATAGAGGACAAGGCATCCAGCGACTGAGCACGTGAAATACGCGGTACCATATCCATCGCTAATACATTTACACCTTGTGCTGCAAGGCGTGCTACTAAATCTGGGTTTTGCGCTGGCCAAATAAAACTGACCAGTGTGCTGCCTTTTTGCAGTAAACCGATTTCCTGCTCTGTAGGGGCATTGACCTTATAAATCAGCTCACTGGCCCAAAGCTTCGCACTGTCGGCTATGCTGGCACCGGCCTGAATATAAGCGTCATCGCTAAAACCTGCGGTGCTACCTGCACCAGTTTCCACCAGCACAGTAAAGCCTAATTTGCGCAGTTGCTCCGTGGTGGCTGGAGTCGCAGCCACCCGGGTTTCGTCTTGCAGTTTTTCTTTCGGGATTGCAATAAACATCCTGACCTCGTCTTTTTATGTCGGGCCAGCAGTTTTCCGGCCCCTTATGGTTTTGATTTTGCGCACATTTGCTTCTTGCACCTGCACTAAGCAACTTAATTCGCATTAGTTCGCGTTAAAAAGAACACACTAA
>JAHIWM010000272.1 GCA_018815765.1 Gammaproteobacteria bacterium
GCCGGAGCCTGTTGTAATGCGTCGATGGCCAGCAGGGATTGTTGTAACCAACGGCTTGATACCCCACCTAATTGCAGTTCAGCTTGCGTTTGATAGAGCTGACGAAATTGCTGATAACGCACGACGCTATGAGTCAGATGATTGCCGGTAAAGGGCTTGTCCAGATAAGGTTTTTGGCCTGGAAAGTATCGGCTTTGTCTGCCGCATAAATTATTGAGTGTGGTAATCAGGTTCACCAGCGTTGCCGCTACTATTTTTGGTAAAGGTTTACTTTGAATGCCAAACATAGGGGAACAATACACAGCACCGCTAAACCCATGTTTACTATGCTGCTGTAGGTAGCGGCATAAAATAGCACTGCCCATGGAGTGCGCTAACCCCAACAGCGGAGCTTGTTGCTGCGGCACTATATGCTGTTGTAGCCAGAAAGCGAAGTCCTGCACGTAATGCTGAAAATCAGCCACATCACCTAAGTGTCGATCCGCATTGATCCGGTCTGACGCCCCTTGACCTCTGTGATCAATCACATGCACAGTAAAACCAGCCTGATACAAATCAAAGCAGAACTCCTGATACTTCTGACCCGCTTCAATACGACCCGGAGACAACACGATTTCAGCTCGTGGCGCTGAATGGCGGAAGCTGCTGTAACAAATTCGTGTCTGATCAAAACTGAAAAAAGACTGATGTTGACCTTGTTGCCAAAACTGCTGCAAAGCAGGCAATGCTTGCGCCAGTTGCTGTTCAGTAAAACTGGCTGACAAAGCTTTAGGTGATGGTGCAGACAATGAATGGTCCTTAGCTGTGAAGGGGTAATAAAATACGGATCAATAAACCGCCAGTGTCAGGCACTGAAGCGCTGATACTGCCCTGATGTTGTCGTATGGCAGAGGCCGCAATGGCCAAACCAAGGCCTGTGCCGTTCTGATGTTCACGCACTGCAGATACCCGATAAAAAGGTGCAAAAATTTGAGACAAACTCTCCTCTGGCACACCTGGCCCCTGATCCTGGATCAGTAGTTCCAGCTTCTGTTCGTGTTGCTTAAGCGTACATAAAATCAGGCTTTCTGCCGGACTGTATTTAATAGCGTTTCGCAGCACATTTTCAATAGCGCGGCCTAATAAACGTTGGTCCGCCTCCAGCCAGCATTGTTCAGGCGCATTCAGGTGCACCTGCTGCTGTTTGGCGTCGGCTTCCAGCTGATTCAACTCAATAATAGCGCTGAGCAATTCAGTTAAGTCCAGTTGCTGCTTTTCCAGCGGGTATTGGCCTGCGTCGAGACGACTGAAGGTTAACAATTCATCCAGCAGCTGATCCAAAAGCTTCAGCTCCATTTCAATACGCTGCAGTTGCGGATGGTCACCCTGACGTTGTTGCAATGCGAGTGCTAATTGCGAGCGGGTCAGCGGAGATCGTAATTCATGCGACACATCCCGCAATAATCGCTGTTGGTTATGGATCAGATTTTCTATCTGTGCGGCCATGGTATTAAAGCCCCGGCCTAAATCACCCAGTTCATCTTGACGGGCCGCCAGCGCTGTCACCCTGTTATCCAGTTCCCCTTGAGCAAATTTTAAATGACTGCTGCTGAGTTCGCGCAAAGGACGGGTGATGGACAAAGCAAGTATTAAACTGGCCACAGCGGATACAGCTAGCAGTAAGGTCAGTAATGAGCCTTCCGGCAGCGCATGGAATTGCCACCAGGCTTGTTCTGGTCTTTGTTTTAACTGGAATAAGGCAATGTTTTTGTTGGATATCATCGTCAGCAAAGGACCAGCAACAAAAGTGTTTTTATGTACCAGTAAACGCGGTCTGTTCAGCTGAGACAATTCGGTCAGCCAGTTTGGGTCAAAGTTAGAGGGCAAAGCATCAGGATTTAACAGCTGATTATTATCGACATCCACCATCAGCCAGCGGCCTTTGTATTTACGTTCCAAATCTTTCTGTAAGGTAGCGAGGTTGGCAAAAGGCTGAAAATGCTCTTTCAGGTGCCTGAACTGCTCAGCGACAGGGTGAGGTAAACGCCGTATTTCAGTTTGTTCAGGCCAGCCTCTGGCCAGCAAAATAGCGCCGGCCACAGCGACAGACAACACCAGCCAGAACCACAAAAAAATACGGCCAGCCAGATAGTTCACCGGATTGCAGCGTGACCAGTTCATCAATGTTCGCCTTGTAATAACAAATAACCTAAGCCTCTTAAGGTTTGTATTTTTTCAGCTTCATCATACTGAGCAATTTTTTTGCGGATATTGCTGATATGCATATCCAGACTGCGATCATAAAGCTGCAGTCTTTTACCTAAAGCCAGCTGACTTAGATCTTCTTTACTGACCACATCACCGGCATGACGCATTAAAAGTTCAAGGATCTGATATTCAGTCGCCGTCAGTACCAGTGGGTTGTCCTGTACATAAATCTGCCGTTTGGCGCTGTCCAGCCGCAGGCTATTGATCTGCAAAGAACTTAATTGAGGTTGCTGTTGTTGTTGGATCAGCTCAACCCGCCGCAAAATAGCTTTAATACGCGCTACCAGTTCACGGGGGCTGAAAGGTTTAGCCAGATAATCATCAGCCCCGAGCTCCAATCCAACGACACGGTCAATTTCGTCACCTCGTGCTGTCAACATTAACACCGGACAATAACTGTGTTGGCGTAATTGTTTTAATAGTGTGAGCCCATCCATACCTGGCAACATAATATCCAGCAGCACCAACTGAAATGCATTAGATTTCGCCAGTTCCAGGCCTTCAGGCCCCTGATGTACCGCAGTAAACTGATAACCGTCCAGTTGCAGATATTCCTCGACCAGCTGGGTCAGTGCCACATCGTCATCAATCATTAATATAGAAGTCATACTGGCTCCGGAGCATTTTTTGCCAGTGTAAAAGACACTGCAGCCTTGTTGCAGTCCTTTACACAACCTTTACGTTGGCTTTGCGCTGCTTTGCATTCAGTGTCGTAAGCTATCACTGTCGCAATGAAAGCCAAACAAGGCAAATGAGGAAAGACACTATGAAACATTCTACAGTGATTGCATTATTATTCAGTGGTTTATTAGCTACAACCAGCATCAGCAGCTTTGCAGGTCCAGAGCGTGGTCATCAAGGCCACGGCCCGGCAGCAGGCTTGCATATGAAGGCCTTAAAAGGGTTGGATTTAACAGATGCGCAAAAAGAACAGATTAAAACTCTGATGGAACAACATCGCGCCACTATGCCAAAACGTGATGAAGTGAAGCCAGAAATGGATCAGTTAAAAGCTCTGGTGCAGGCAGATAGCTTTGATGAGGCTGCGGTACGTGCTTTGTTAGAATCGAAGCAGAAAGACAGGCTGGATCATGAAGTGGCCCGCGCGAAATTACAGTTTGAAATCAATCAAGTACTGACGGTTGAACAAAAAGCCAAATTGGCAGAGCGTCAGCAAAAATGGCAGGAAAAAGCCAAGGCAAGAGCCGAAGCTAAGTCTTAATTTGAACTGCTCAAAAACGGCAGTTTGGTGAAACAAGCTGCCGTTTTTCTATTTATAAAGCCTAAATATATAGGGTTAACCTATATGCAGCAGCGGTATTATGACCCAGTGATTGGAAGGTTTTATAGCAATGACCCCGTGGATATGTTGGGACATATGCAGAAAGGTAATCCTACTATGGGATTTAATCGGTATGCCTATGCCAACAATAATCCGTATAAGTACACAGATCCAGATGGAAGATATTTGTTTCCAATTACTTCTGGGACGGGTGACCGGAGCACCGTAGATACGAAGCCCATGACATCAAGTAGCTCTCGTGGGAGTGGAGATGTAAACAGTACTTTGGATACAACTTCTACTGCGGCCGGCATTGCAGCTGTCGCGCTTATCCCATTGCTTCCTGAGTCTGCACCAGCGGTGGCAACCGCCAAGGTGATAGGTATTGCTGCAGGTGTTTCCAGCGCAGCCATGGGGGAAAATCCTAAAGAAGAGGTTGGAAAGGAAGTTGTTTCTGGATTTGTAGGTGGTAAAGTTGCGGAAAAAGGTGCAGGTATTATTAAAGGTGCAGCTCAACTTGACAAGTTTAGTGGGCCTGATAAGGCAGTAGATGTGGCAAGCGAGGTTGTAGGTAATTCGATAGGTGATGCTATAAAAAACAAAGATGAAAAACAGGAGTGAAATAATTGTTTGTCATAAAAGTCGACAAAAAAATAGTATGGCCATTAAGAATATGCTTTATTTTATTTTCAATGGTTTTAGTAAATGTAGTTATAGATATATTCTCAGTTGGCTACGTGATTGGTGCATCAGGAACGAAATATGTGAGTGGCGATGCAAATTTTTATTTGAAAATTTTGTATTATACGGTCGGAGCTTTTGTATTGATGTTCCTCGCAGTCCAGACTCAGCACAATGATACTAATGAAATAGAATCAGATGATGCGTAGCGCAAAAATTTTGTGTTAGGCCTGTATTGAATATTGGAAAAAGGACACCCATAACGCAGTACCCTTTTTATCTCCAAACTGAGCAAATCCACCAGCATGGCAGGCAATGTAGTGGAGCGCCTACACAATTAAAAAACGGCAGTCTGTTTTGCAGGTCGCCGTTTTTTTATAAACAACTGGTCACGCAGTCATTAAATTCTGAATTTCTGCACCATACTAATCAGCTGAGCTGCCATGGTGGATAATTCCCTGCTCGCCATATTGGTTTGATCGGCGCCCGCTGCAGTTTGTAAGGACAAATCGCGGATAGTCACCAGACTGCGATCCACCTCACGTGCCACATGAGCTTGTTGCTCTGAGGCTGTGGCAATCAACAAATTCCGGTCATTGATATGGCTGATGGAGTTAAATATCTGTTCCAGCGCTTCACCGGCTTTACTGGTCAATTCCAGAGTAACATCGGCTCTTTGGCTGCTGTTATGCATAGCCTGCACAGCTTGTACTGTTCCTTGCTGAATTTGTACAACCATCTGCTCAATTTCCCGGGTGGAATTCTGAGTTCTGTAAGCCAAAGCCCTGACTTCATCGGCGACGACCGCAAAGCCACGGCCTGCATCGCCAGCCCTTGCTGCTTCAATAGCCGCATTTAAAGCCAGTAAATTAGTCTGTTCTGCCACCGCCCGGATCACATCCAATACCTGGCCTATATCTTTGGCCTGGTTTGACAGCTGTTGCACCAGATGAGTCGATTGTTGCATTTCCGTTGCCATCAGACGGGTTTCATCTATGGTACGTTGCATTTCTGCGCGGCTTTGGATGGCCAGTTTATTGGAAGCCATAGAGGCGTCCGAAGTGGAGACTGCATTTTGTGCTACATCTTCTACGGCTACAGTCATTTCATTGACTGCTGTAGCGGCTTGCTGCAGCTCAGCATTTTGTAGAGCCAGACCGGAAGAGCTTTGCGCAGTGACTACATTTAACTCTTCAGCAGCAGAGGCCAGTTGATCGGCTGTACCGCTAATTTGACTGATGGTTTGTTTTTGGCTTTGCTGTAAATGCACCAGCCCAGCAAACAAGCGTCCCAGCTCATTATTGGTGTCGACTAAAATACGACGGGTTAAATCACCGGATGCCATCCATTCAAAATGTTGCCCGGCAAGTTGTAGGGGTTGCAACAAGACTTTTTGCATAAACCACCAGCCGCCAGCCAGTAAAGTCAGAGTGAGCAGTATAAAAAATACCGTCAGTCCGGTAGCCATCTGATAGCGGGATCCTGCCATCTCCATATAACTGCTGTTCGCTTGTTCAGCTTGCTGCATAAAACTTTGAATGTCTTCCTGGAAGACTGCGTTGGCATCACGGGCTTTCAGATTCGCTGCGATATAGTGTTCAGTCGATCCCTCTGCCAACGCCTGAATTGACTCGTTGACTGCAGCATCATAGGCAACAAAGAGTTGTTGAATTTTTTGCACTTGTTCTTTCTGTTTGCCTTGTGTACCTGCATCAACAAATTGTTGAAAACGAGGGTGAGCTTCTGACAGAAACTTCTTTGAACGGGCCGCACTGACTTCTGCTTTATCTTTCTCTCCGGCCTGAAGCTCAACAAAACCTGCAGCCAGCGCCATGCGGCTACGCATCATCATGCCGTAGGTATCACTTAATGGATTCACTTGTAGCACGGCCATATTATACAAGTCCTGCATCCCTTGATCGCTGCTGCGAGCACTGGACCAGGCGTACAGGCTCAGACTGGATAAAGCAAAACTAAAGATGGCAAGTAGAAGCAGAACGCCTGTTTTAACTGACATATTTTTAAACATTATTGATCCTTGTTAAGTTTTGCCAACGGTGGATGAGTGTGTTGAGGATAGCTATAAGCGACCCTGGTCGCCAGATTCTTAAGTTTGTGAAAGATTTAAGTCAAAAGTTTATAGGCGATAGGCTGTGGGTATTTAACTATGCGAATGATTCGGCCCTGGCTGGCGAGCATACAGCTTTGTGTTGGCTATCGAGGTAGAACCAGCTGAATAAGGGACAGTATTGGAGGTTTTGACTTTCCTAAAACCAATGACGCTGGTACCTTAGCGGTCTTTGCACTTTTGGGGGATCTATGAAAAAAAGCCTGTCTTATCTGAACTGGAGTCAACGGCGTTTAAAGTGGACGAGTCTGTTTAGCTTTGTACTTGCCGCTGTGGCTGTCGCAGTTTTTGTCTGGTTTCCTAAATACACAGTACAAAGTGATGGCTCGGATTTGTTGCAGGTACCAGCGGTATTAAGTGGTATGAATTGCGACGCCGGAGCCGATCGTAAAGGCATTATTTATTTAAGAAGCAACTTGTCGACTGAGTGGTTGCCGCTGCAGGACCGACAGGATTGCGACAACACTCAGCAGTTATACGGTTTTTTAAATAAAGAAAATCAGCTGATATTTTTTATTGAAAACAAAGTTGGCGATTTTTTGATCCACGGCGTACGTACTGCGGCGACCAATAAAAAGCTGTTATGGCCAGAAAACAATATTATTGTGATGAACAAATGGAACAGCCTGCCATTGGTGCTGGCTTTTGTATTCTTAATCTGCGGCGTAATGTTCTGGCGCGCGTATCGCGAAAGAACAGAGGTCTGAATCAACTGGTGTTCAATGGTTGTAATTGCAGAGTCAGCCATTGAATAAACTTCTCCACTGCGATGGATTGCACACTGTCAGCTTTATAATGCAGCTGATACTGGCCCCAGGGCAACTGATAACTAAACTGGCGCAAAGCAATCAATTGACCGCTGGCTAAAGCTGGTCCAGCAATAAAATCATTAGACAACGCAAAGCCACTGCCCCCACTGACGGCTTTAGTTGCCAGCAAGGCCAAATTGACATAACGCAGCTGCATGGCCGCAGGGCTGCGTAACTGTTGGTGCTGACACCACAACTGCCAGTCTTCACCAGTTTCCGAACTGTAAAGCGGGTACTGCAGTAACTCAGCTGCATCGCCGGTCGTTAGCAACTGAAACTGAGTTGGTGCACAGACTGGGTACCAGAATTCAGTGCGCAGTTGCCGGCTGACAAAACCAGCTGGAGCTGGCCAGGTGCCCAGAATAATATCGTACTGCTCTGGGTCAGCATTGTTTGCCATAGACGCCATATCCAACAATGTATCCAGCTCTGGCTGCTGTTGTTTAAACAGTTCCAGTCGTGGAGCCAGCCATTCCACTGCAATAGAAGTTTGTGCCAGAATTTTTAGCTGCACAGGCGGCTGATTTAGTAAATGCTGAGTGACAGAATTCAATCGGACAAAACAGTCCCGTACCACCGAATACAGCATATCGCCAGACTGGGTCAGCTCGACACTTTTGTTTTGTCGCAAAAGCAAAGGCTGGCCAATAAAGTCCTCCAGCAGTTTAATCTGATGACTGACCGCACTTTGAGTGACAAAGAGTTGCTCTGCTGCTTTGCTGAAACTTTTTAGCCGTGCTGTAGCTTCAAAAGCTTGCAGTGCTTTTAGTGGAGGTAGCATGGATGAATTCAGCTCATGGTTTGGTGAGTTTATATCATTTTAATTCATGTGTTCGTCGTTGCATACTGAGTAAATAAGCTTAAACAGGAGTAAGTGATGAGTCAGATTGGCGGTAAAACCAAACAGCAGGCGCTGGATAGCTTAAGTAGTATGACAGCAGGTGTGCAACCTATCACCTTGGCTGAGTATCAGGAGCGTATTCAAAAAGCGCAGCAGCTGATGCAGCAACAAGGTATAGATGCCTTGTATCTGAATGCCGGTACTAATTTAAGTTACTTCACTGGCACCGTCTGGTACGCCAGCGAACGTTTGGTTGGGGCTTTGCTGCCAGCTAGTGGGGAGCTGGTGTATATCAGTCCCGTGTTTGAAATTCCGACTTTAGCTGGTTTTCAGGTGATACAAGGCGAAGTACTGGGTTGGCACGAGCACGAAAACCCCTACGAGCTGCTGCTGAGCGCATTAAAACAACGCTGCTATCATCCAGAGCCAGTGCTGGCGCTGGATGATAGCAGTGCCTTTTTTATCTTCGAAGGTCTACGCCAGACTAATCCACAGCAACAAATCGTCAGCGGTAAAGCCATCACTCAGGGCTCTCGATCACAAAAATCAGCGGCTGAGATTGCCATTATGCAGCGGGCTATGGATATGACATTAGAAGTCCATAAAGCCGTTGCCAGTATATTGTATGAAGGCATCAGCACAGCTGAGGTTGAAGCCTTTATAGACGAAGCACACCGTAAAGTCGGGGCCAGCGGTTCGTACTTTTGTATTGTGTTGTTTGGGCCGGATTCGGCATATCCACATGGGGTCAAAACGCCAAAAAATCTCGAACGTGGAGATATGGTGTTAATAGACACAGGCTGTCGTTTGCTGGGCTATGTGTCCGATATTACCCGTAGTTATGTCTTTGGCACGGCTTCAGCTCGTCAGTCTGAAATATGGTCGCTGGAGAAAGCGGCTCAGGCTGCGGCTTTTTCTGCGGCAAAGCTAGGTACAGCTTGTGGTCTGGTCGATGCAGCGGCGCGTGAAGTGTTAGAGTCAAATGGTTTAGGGCCTGATTATGCATTGCCAGGACTACCGCACAGAACAGGGCACGGCATAGGGATGGATATTCATGAAGGGCCTTATCTGGTGCGCAATGAGCAAACCCCTTTGGCCCTTGGTATGTGTTTTAGTAACGAGCCGATGATCTGTGTGCCGGGTGAATTCGGCGTAAGGCTGGAAGATCATTTTTACATGACCTCTGCTGGCCCCCGCTGGTTTACCGAACCTGCTCTTGCTATTGATCAGCCATTTGCTCTCTAAGCCTGCACCTGATGTTTTGACAGCCCCGGAAGGGGCTGATTTCACTCTTCTTTGTATTCGGTAACCTTTGCCAACTTAACTATTACAAATGGTCACACGCGGTTTCTCTGTTGCTTTTAGACTGACGGCAACAAAAGGAGAACTGCAATGAAGCATGTAGCTTTGATATTGGGTTTGGCTTTGTCTGGATTATTTGGTTGTAACGTAGACCTGATACCTGAAGAGGGTAGAGCCTTTAATTATGATTTTAATGCAGGAGCTCAAGGCTGGACTGCCGGTTTTTCTGATTATCCTGTGGAGAATACGGCCAGCTTTCAATTACAGTCCGGCATAAAAACTTTACCGCAAAAAGCAGGTAAGTCAGGCTTTTTTATCTCGGGAATGAACCGTAGCGATGATCTGTTTATGTTCCTCAAGCGCCAATTCTCAGGTTTGGAACCTTCCAGTAAATATTATGCCCGTGTTCGTCTGACCTTTTTATCCGACGCTGGTGCCGAATGTTTTGGGGTAGGGGGCGCACCAGGAGAAAGTGTCTATCTGAAATTTGGTTATGGTGATAAAGAGCCAAAACAGGAAGGATACTATCTGAATCTGGATAAAGGTCAGCAATCAGAATCTGGACCTAATGCCAAAGTGATTGGTCACGTTGCCACGCCGGGTGCTGATTGTAATGGTGGTAAATTTGCTGAGAAAACAGTGCAAACCACTACAACAGAACGCATACCTGTGTATAGCAATGCGCAGGGGCAAGCCTGGTTATTTGTAGGCACAGATTCTGGCTATGAAGGCCTAACTTCTTTGTACTACACCAGCATTGAAATTGCGTTGGAACCGATCTGATTTCCTGCCAGTCAGGTGGGATGATGTACATCTGGCTGGTTTTTTATCCGCTATAAAACATCAGAGCCGCTCTATTCAGCGGCCCTGATGTTTTGCAAAGAGTATCACTCCATATTTAGTTCTTTTAACTTACGAGTCAGAGTATTACGGCCCCAGCCCAGACGCTTAGCTGCATCCTGTTTATGACCATGGGTATAATGTAGCGCTTGTTGCAGCACAATTTTTTCAAACTCCGGTCCTGCTTCAGCCAGAATATTCTCTTCGCCGGCATTCAGCTTTTGACTGACCCAAGCCGCTAACGCATCTTGCCAGCTTTGTTGACCACCAGGTGCTGAACTGACTACTACTTTAGGCGCACTGGTTAGTTCTGGTGGCAAATCGGACAACAGCACTTGTTTGCCACTGGCCATTACTGTGAGCCAGCGGCAACTGTTCTCCAGTTGACGCACGTTACCTGGCCAATCAAGCTGCGCAATAAACTTCTCGGTTTCAGGAGCCAGATTTTTTGCTTCAACATTAAGCTCACGGGCTGCCTGTTGCAGGAAATGCTGAGCCAGCTTTGGAATATCCTGTTTGCGATCTTTCAGCGCCGGGATCTGAATACGGATCACGTTCAGGCGGTGGAATAAATCCTCACGGAATTTACCCTCAGCCACTAAAATCTCCAGGTTCTGGTGAGTCGCTGCAATAATACGCACATCCACACTGATGCCCTGATGACCACCGACCCGATAAAACTGGCCGTCCGCCAAAACCCTTAACAAACGGGTTTGTACGTCCAGTGGCATGTCACCAATTTCATCAAGAAACAAAGTGCCACCATCGGCCTGTTCAAAGCGGCCTTTACGCAAATTGGCTGCGCCGGTAAAGGCGCCTTTTTCATGCCCAAACAACTCAGATTCAATTAAATCTTTTGGAATAGCCGCCATATTCAGTGCGATAAATGGCTGCTCTGAGCGTGGGCTGTGTTTATGCAGCGCGTGAGCTACTAACTCTTTACCTGTACCGGACTGACCGTTGATCAGCACACTGATACTGGAGCGTGACAAGCGGCCAATAGCACGAAATACTTCCTGCATGGCAGGGGCTTCGCCAATAATTTCCGGTACTTCTGTCTGGGCTACAGCCTGTTGTTTGGGTTGCTTGGCCTGACTATGAGCCAGGGCTCGTTGAATAAGTGACACAGCTTCATTGATATCAAAAGGTTTCGGCAGGTATTCAAAAGCGCCTTTTTTAAAGGCGTTCACTGCGCTATCCAGATCCGAATGTGCCGTCATAATAATCACTGGCAGCTCGGGCGATAATTCCTGCAACTTGGTCAGCAACGCCATACCGTCAGTGCCAGGCATCCGGATATCGGATACCACTACGGTGGGCTGCTCATACTGCAGTCGTTGTAACATTAAATCTGCGGAAGCATAACTTTCGCAGGCAATATCTGCTCGTGCTAAAGCCTTTTCCAACACCCAGCGGATCGAATTGTCATCATCAATAATCCAGACTACTTGCTGCATTCTTCTTCTCCAGAGTTATTGAGCGGTAAATATAAAGTAAAAGCGGTTTGCCCCGGCCAGCTTTCGCAATCAATCCAGCCACCATGTTGGTGAATTAAGGTTTGAGCTATAGATAACCCCAGGCCTGTGCCGCCGGGTTTACCTGTGACCATAGGGAAAAATAAGGTGTCTTTAATTTCAGCTGGAATACCAGGGCCGTTATCTATCACTTTGACGGCTGCGACTAAGCGGTGACGGCGACCATGAATGGTATGCTGATTTAAAATCCGGGTTTGTAAGGTGATTTGGCCACCTTCAGTCAGCACCTGCTGAGCATTGCCAACTATGTTCAGCAAGGCTTGTTCTATCAGTTCAGGGTCAAAGGAAAAGTCCGGGATACTGGGGTCGTAATCTCTGACAAACTGTACATGAGTCGGGTTGTCCATTTGAGCCAGTTGGCTGACTCTTTCCAGCACCTGATGCACGTTGGATGGTTTTTTATTCGGCGCTTTATAAGGCCCTAACAAACGATCCACCAGATTCCGTAGCCGGTCTGCCTGCGCAATAATCAGCTGAGTGTATTCTTTTTGATCGTCATTCAGCGATTCTTCCAGCAACTGAGCTGCGCCACGTAAACCCCCTAAAGGATTCTTAATTTCGTGAGCTAAGCCCCTGATTAGCTCCCGGGCTGCTAAATGCTGGTGCTGCTGTAAACTTTCCAGACTGATTTTACGCTGTTGATCCACCTGACGTAATTCCAGCATCAAAGCTAGATGCGGCTGCTCAATCAGATTGACGGTCACGTCGAGTAAAATGTGCCGACCATCCAGCAACACGGCCTGCACGTCGCTGATGCCAAAACCTTGCCGGTTTTGCAGTGCGGTTAAAAAGAAGCTGGAGGTTAAATCTGTGTACTGAAATAACGTAAAGAAATACTGTTGTGCCAGCCGTTTTTCGCCCACACCAAACATCGCCGAACTGGCGGTATTAAAATACTGCACCAGTAATTGGCTATCCAGCACCAATATGGCGGTACTGAGCTGGTCGGTAAAGTCGGTGGTGGAAAAATCCATCGTCTTTTGTTGTTGGGTCACTGCGCTCACCTATTGCACCAAAGTGGTGCTTTGATTTCACAGTGTACTGTAAAATCGGACGGGTCACCGTCGAAACGCACTATTTTGGTGAAGCTATTGTAGTTTTACGTAAATAAAAGGTTGTGACAGGACTTTCTGCAATTAGCTTGCCGTTTTGATCAAGGGCTTGTAACTGAAGCTGATGTTCTCCTCGTTCTACTCCAAGCAGGCGAAAGTTACTGCTTTGCTGTAACGGGCTTTCTTGATTATTATCAAGAACTAAGCGTAGTTTGTGGTGATCAGCCAGTTGGGGGCTGACATCGCTTTGCACTACCACTTCGCCCTGATTGGAGATCACGGTGGCTTCCATTGCAGGGTTTAATATAGTGAGTTGGTAAGGCGCTGCTTCTTCAGTCAATAAAGCTAAGGAGTCTATCTGAGTTTCTTGTTGGGGTTGCTGATTTTGCAGTGATACTTTCAATTCCAGCTTTTTAGAACCGGCAACAGGTTGGTCTGAATAAAGCGGCACGCCATTTTTATCGACGCTGATATAAACCTGTTGTGCAAAGACACTGGTGCAAAATGCAGTGGTGCAGAGTAAAGCAAAAAACAGCATCAGCTTGTTCATGTAAACCCGGATTATGGTTGTTGCTGTATTCACTCTAATCCGTCCGGCCATGGATCTCAAATTTCAACTAAAGAAAAACCCGCGACAGGCGCGGGTTTTCTGGTATCTAACAGCTACTTAAGTAGTAATTAAACGCTGTAGTACAGTTCGTATTCCAGTGGGTGAACTGCAACAGAAACACGTTTGGCTTCAGCACGTTTCAGTTCGATGTACGCATCGATCATCGCGTCAGACATTACGCCGCCTTTAGTGAAGATAGCGCGGTTTGCATCTAAAGTATCCAGAGCTTCGTCTAAAGAACCACAGACCTGAGGGATCAGTGCTTCTTCTTCTGGTGGCAGATCATACAAGTCTTTATCCATGGCTTCGCCTGGGTGGATCTTGTTCTGAATACCATCTAAACCAGCCATTAACTGAGCTACGAAAGCTAAGTAAGGGTTCGCTGCCGGATCCGGGAAACGCACTTCGATACGACGTGCTTTAGCACTTGGTACCAGTGGGATACGGATAGAAGCTGAACGGTTACGGGCTGAGTAAGCCAGCATAACAGGGGCTTCGAAATGTGGCACTAAACGCTTGTACGAGTTAGTAGAAGGGTTAGTGAAAGCATTGATTGATTTAGCATGTTTGATGATACCGCCGATGTAGTACAGGGCAGTTTCTGACAAACCAGCATATTTATCACCAGCAAAAAGGTTTACACCATCTTTTGCTAATGACTGGTGACAGTGCATACCTGAACCGTTATCGCCAACCAGAGGTTTTGGCATAAAGGTTACAGTTTTGCCGTACAGGTTCGCTACGTTGTGAATAACGTATTTTAATACCTGAATTTCGTCAGCTTTCTTAGTTAACGTATTGAAACGGGTTGCGATTTCGTTCTGACCAGCAGTAGCAACTTCATGGTGGTGAGCTTCAACAACCTGACCCATTTCTTCCAGCACTACACACATAGCGCTACGGATATCGTGGTGTTGATCTACTGGTGGTACTGGGAAGTAACCGCCTTTGATACCAGGACGGTGAGCTTTGTTACCGCCTTCGTATACTTTATCTGAGTTCCATGCCGCTTCAGCAGAATCGATAGCGAAGAATGCAGTAGACATAGTGTTTTTGAAACGTACGTCGTCAAACATGAACCATTCTGGCTCAGGTCCAAACAATACAGTGTCAGCAATACCGGTAGACTTCAGGTACTCTTCAGCACGTTTAGCAATTGAACGTGGGCAACGCTCGTAACCTTGCATAGTGCTTGGTTCGATTACGTCGCAGCTGATATTGACAGTAGTTTCTTCTGAAAACGGGTCCAGTAACATGGTGTCTGCCTGAGGCATCAGGATCATGTCTGAGTCATTGATACCTTTCCAGCCGGCGATAGAAGAACCGTCGAACATTTTGCCGTCTTCGAAGAA
>JAHIWM010000273.1 GCA_018815765.1 Gammaproteobacteria bacterium
GCTGGAACAGCTCAGAGCGCAACTTTAATTCATGCCGGAAAGCTGATTACCGCAGACAACGACAAAGTGCTGACACAACATACTGTTGTTGTCGAAAACGACAAAATTATTGCCGTTGAATCTGGTTATAAAACCCCGGCCGACGGTGACCAGGTGATCGATTTAAAAAACCATACACTCATGCCTGGCTTGATGGATATGCACACCCATTTCTCCACTCAAATGAGCCCTGGTACTTATACTGAAGACTTTTTCCTAAATGAAGCTGATGTGGCTCTACGCGGGGCTACCTTTGCAGAAAAAACGCTGATGGCAGGTTTTACCACAGTACGTGAACTGGGGGATATCCACCACACCAGCACAGCGCTGCGTAAAGCTATCACAGCTGGTTATGTCAAAGGCCCACGTATTTACACCGCGGGTAAATCTATTGCCACTACAGGTGGTCATGCCGACCCAAGCAATGGCGTTGCTTATGCGTTGATGGGCGATCCAGGTCCAAAAGATGGTGTAATCAATGGTCCTGAAGAAGCGCGTAAAGC
Source organism: Gammaproteobacteria bacterium (assembly GCA_018815765.1). Classification (GTDB taxonomy): domain Bacteria; phylum Pseudomonadota; class Gammaproteobacteria; order Enterobacterales; family Alteromonadaceae; genus Pararheinheimera. Next base: position 543 of record JAHIWM010000273.1, read on the forward strand.
GGTGCGGCAACGTTATAAAGAAGGTGCAGACCTGATTAAAATCACTGCCACTGGCGGTGTGCTAAGTGTAGCCAAAAGCGGTTCCAATCCACAGTTTAACAGTGAAGAGTTAAAAGCTATTGTAGAGACGGCCAAAGACTATGGCATGACAGTGGCTGTACATGCTCATGGTAAAGAGGGAATGGACAGGGCCATTGAAGCCGGTGTGGATTCGATAGAGCACGGCACGTTAATGGATAAAGCCACGATGAAACTGATGAAAAAACATGGCACTTATTATGTGCCAACCATCAGTGCCGGTAAGTGGGCCGCAGAAAAAGCCGCAATGCCAGGTTTTTTTCCTGAACTGGTTCGTCCTAAGGCTCTGGCTATAGGCCCAAAAATTCAGCAAACTTTTGCCGATGCTTATAAAGAAGGTGTCAAAATAGCCTTTGGTACTGACTCTGGCGTAGGTGCCCATGGCGATAACTGGCGCGAATTTGTCTTTATGACCGAAGCGGGTATGCCAGCATTGGCAGCGATTCAGTCTGCCACCATTGCGTCCGCTCGTTTATTGAAAGTGGACCAGGAGTTGGGGTCTGTTACTGCAGGTAAAATTGCCGATTTAGTGGCTGTACCTGGCGACCCGCTGCAGGATATTCAGCTGATGGGGAAAGTCAGTTTTGTGATGAAATCCGGGGTTGTCTACAAGCAATAACAGCAGTTCAAAAACAACAAAGGCAGCGCAGGCTGCCTTTCTTATTTCTATTTTAGGTTCTGGAAAAACTCCAGTAGCTTATGTACATCGGCCATGATTTCGGCTTTTAAATCAATTTCGGCTTGTTCGCGCAAGTGATCCAGATGGCGGATCTCTTTTTTATCACGCTCTTTACGTGCCTGATGGGTCGGCATATCTTTGACGACGTCATACATTTTAAACAAGCCAGGATAGGTCTGAATTGCATTAGGTTTATTGGGTAGCTGAAGATGGTCCAGCAATACCCAAATCCGTAATGCGCCTTCAGACAACTCACACTGTTCTTCACGCATGGCTTTGGCGATCAATACTATGCTTTGTGTCAGGTCAGCATTTTTGGCGTCAACGACCTGTTGCTGCTTTAACTGTTGTTGTTTAATTAACCACAACAAACGACCGAGGTAAAAACTCAGGCCAGCAAGAATCAAAACAGCAGCTATGGTGGCCAGTATCCAGTTGAAGGTCAAACCTTATCCCCTTATTCGCCTAAAAACTCTTTACGCCAATCAGTACGCTCTAATTTGGCTAACGGATCCAAATCTTCCTCTGCTTCGTTTTCCTGGTCTAAACCTAACAGGGATACAAGTTCGGCATGACGTGCTGTTTTAGCATTAAAGTACTTTGCGTCTTTACCTGTCAGGATTGCGCCTTTATCGACCTGATCCAGCAATTCGAGCAGCTTTTCATCGTTTTCAAGCAGCGCTAATTCCTGTTCTGGCGGCATTTCCGGCTCTTTGGCTTTGCTCAGTTGTACCACTGGCTTGAACTGCTTTGGCTGAGCCATCAGCTTTTGTTCTGCTTCTGTCACGACTAAAGCGATAGGCTTCTTACTGCCATGGCGTGGATCTTTAGAGCCTTTGGCTGAATGTTGTTGCTTATCTTCAGCGGACGGAGAATGGCGGCTACCGGATTTTAAGCCCGCACCTTTCTTTTTGGTTTCAGGCGCGCGTGTGCGATCCTGACGGGCTTCATCAGCCGGTCTATGCCTGGTACCAAGTGGGCCTGAGGTGCGAGTTTTTTTAATCCGGGTCATTATTTGTTACCTACGAAAAAGGGCGCGTATTTTAACCAGTTTATGCCAGAAAACCTAGGTATTTCTCTTTTTAAATAACACTACATCGTCGGCGGGGAATTCAAGGTCCAGTTGATCACGTTGTGCCAGATACTCAAAAGTACGCTGGTGAAAAAAACTGATATGGGTGGGGTCGTTTTTATAATGCCAATTGATAAAGCTGCTTTGGTCCGTATAGCGTTTAGTCATCAGAGCCAAAACACCTTCCGGCAATAGTAAATCCAGCCATAAACTCCATTCTTTCGCCGGATTAATGAAATGTTCTATGGCTTCAGTACAGCTGACAAAATGATACTTTTGCTGCAGAGCTTGTGGTTCCGGCGCATAAAAGGGATCCCAGACTTGCATCTGTTTACCTGCTTCACTGAACATTTGCGCTAATAAAGGCCCTGGACCACAGCCAAAATCCAGTCCGGTTTTTTGTTCTGGTTTAAGAGTGGTTAGCAAAGGCAAAGATAAGCGGGATAAAAATTTACGGTAGCCTGGGTCATCCAGCTGGTTTTGATGCAAATCGTATTGGGCTTTTTCCTGTTCAGCGCTAAGCAGCGTAGTACGGTCAGCAAAGACTAAAAAACACTGCTGGCATTGAAAATAAGCGCGTCTTTTATCGCTGCAAAAAGGCTGAGGCTGTGAATGATGGCACAAAGGGCAAACTGAATTCATGGTGAGGATAAATAAAAAGGGCGGTGTAAGATGTTACCGCCCTCTATATAAGGTGTCTAGCGCGACACATAATCTGCTTTAAGTCATCCTGACGGGAGTTCAACACCCTGTCTGCACAAATTCCCTATATTTTTACGCAAATTCCCTATGAAAATAATTATTCGCGATCATCCTGATACTTAGTGGTCCGTCCATGCGCTGTGTAAAATACACACTGTCATCATCTTGATGCTGTAAAAACTTACTGATGCACTGCTGCTTTCCGTGCCTGCTTTCCGTGTTTTTAAACGTTACTAAATGTAACGGACTTAAATCTACACCGATTTTTCAGAATGGCAATACAACGGTATAAAAAAAATACAAAAAAAATGAACTTTTTTGTAATGCCATTATAAATCAATAACTTATATTGTGTCTTTTTGTTGTTTTATCTTTGTGAGCTATATCTTACGGCCTTGTGAGATATATCTCACACTCAAGCCCATGGCAGCAATTTTGTGTTTATAGTCTCTCTAATGTCCCCATGCTTTAGAAAATAGTTTTCCTGCAATTTTTTGACATCGGAGCTTAGTGTACAAATAAAAAAGCCAGACATGGTGTCTGGCTTTTTGGAGCGACAAAGAGCTGTTAGTGCAAACCACCAACGTACTTGGATAGTACTTCGATGTCTTCGTCGGTCAATTTCTTCGCAACGTCACGCATCATGCCATTCATGTCATTGGCGCGTGAACCATTTCTGAAAGATTCCAGCTGAGTTTTAATATAAGCCGCATGCTGGAATGAAATTTTCGGGAAGCCAGCTAAGCTGTGGCCTACACCCCGTGGACCATGGCAAGCGATACAGGCAGCAATGCCTCGCTCCAGATCACCACCGCGGAATAGTTTTTCACCTTTAGCGACCACATCTTCCGGCGTGCTGCCTTCTTTCATGGTTTGGCTGGAGTAATAAGCCGCCAGATCTTTCATGTCTTGCTCAGATAAAGCTGCAACCATACCTGCCATCACAGCATTGTTACGGCCTTCTTTGCCGCCGGTTTTAGCACCTAATTGAAATTCTTTTAATTGCTTAAAAATATAACCAGCATGTTGACCAGCAATTTTCGGATATAAATCTGTTGGGCTATTCCCGTCCATGCCATGGCAGGCAGCACAAGTCACGGATTTAGCTTTACCAGCTTCTGCATCCCCATCGGCTGCATAAACTGAACTGATTAACCCTAAAAAGAGCGTGAGTGGAAGTGCGAATTTTTTCATTTTTTTTCCGTCTCTGTCCGCGTTGAACCGCCAGTGATCTGGCAACCAAGTTGAATAACCCTATATTTTATGTTTATTTTACACGAATCTTGCACAGATAGAATCCCATAAATCACAGTAAAGCTTCTGTGGATCTTCAGGATCCGTTACACTATAGCCAAATTTACAGCCGGAGCTGACAGTGTACAAAGCGATCATCAATTATCAGAAAGCAACTTTTCTGACCAGTGCCCCTGATATTAAGGCTCTGCCCGCAGATACAGGTATCGAAGTTGCCTTTGCTGGTCGTTCTAACGCCGGCAAATCCAGTGCGTTAAATACGCTGACGCGGCAAAATGGTTTAGCCCGTACCAGTAAAACTCCAGGCCGCACCCAGTTAATTAATACTTTTTCTTTAGCTGAAAATCAGCGCCTGATCGATTTACCTGGCTATGGTTTTGCCAAAGTGCCTCTAGCCGTCAAAGAAAAATGGCAAAAAGCCCTGAGTGAATATTTGATTAAACGCGAAAGCTTAAAAGGCATAGTGATTTTAATGGATATCCGTCATCCGTTAAAAGATTTGGATCAGGATTTAATCCATTGGGCTGTGCAAAGTAATTTGCAGGTTTTATTGCTACTGACCAAAGCTGATAAATTAAGCCCAGGACCCCGTAAAAAAGTATTGCTGGAAGTGACTGAAGCTTCGATGGCTTTTATGGGGGATGTCACAGTACAGGTATTTAGTTCTCTGACTAAATTGGGTTTGCCTGAGTTAGAACAAAAACTGGATCAATGGTACAGCGCAGAACAAGAATAAGTTTTTACAAAAACCTATAAAGCAGAGCATTGTCTCTGCTTTTTTTTTACTAATTTTCGGCTGCCGTGCTGCAACGACAGCTGAGCAAAGATAAATAAGAAGACAAAGCCTGAGAATGGCAGTTAGATGCTCTGAATAGTGGGTTGTGGCGGAGCAGAAAAAAGAAAACCGGCCCTTTTTGAGGAGGCCGGTCATAGCAAACGGGGAGAAGCTATTCAATAATTTCAAATCAACAGGGTGTCTTGGATTAACAAGACACAGCCATTATACATAGAATTATGAATGTTTGAAGTATTTGCTCTAAAAAATCTAGTTTTATTTCAGTTTTTCTGATCGGCAGGCAAAAAAAACGCCCCACTGCAAGCAGTGGGGCGGCTAAATCAGCCTTTCTTTCTGAGCACTAAATAGGCTGTTAGGCTGATTAGTGTTGAAAGATAGAACATCTTACCTCTGTACCCTACGAATTTGATTCTACAAGTGTTGATTAAAAATGCAAGTGAAGAGCTGTAATTAAACTACAAATATTTAGCGAAACCTTCATTAATCTGAAAAAATGTAGCTTTATTACCAATTTGGTATGGATGTTTTGGCTGAGAGTTGTGCATTTTTAGTCTAAAAATGCAGCGGTTGACGAATGTGGGCCAGAAAAAAGCCCCAAACAAGTTGGGGCGAAAAATCAAACTACCAGGAATGGGCATTTACACACTTGGTAAGACTGGGTGTTTTTTACTAAGTTCAGCCTTATTTCAGTTTTTTTAATGGGCCTGATCCCAGTTGGGGCCAAAACCAGCTTCTGCCAGCAATGGCACATCCAATGACGCCGCTGATTGCATGATTTCAACCAGTTCAGAACTGACCCGCTCCAGCTCTTCAGTTTTCACTTCAAACACCAGTTCATCGTGCACCTGCATAATCATTGCAACTACACCTTCAGCTTGTTTTTCCTGCCAGGCTGACACTTTAATCATCGCCATTTTTATAATGTCAGCAGCAGTGCCCTGCATCGGAGCATTGATGGCTGCACGTTCAGCACCTTTTTTACGTGCCATGTTTTTGGCATTAATTTCCGGTAGATACAAACGGCGGCCAAACAGAGTTTCGACATAACCTTGCTCATGTGCCTGAGTGCGGGTGCGCTCCATATAGTCCAATACGCCAGGGAAACGTTCAAAATACAGATCAACATACTGCTGTGCTTCCCCTCGACTAATGCCCAATTGGCGCGCCAAACCGAAAGCTGACATGCCATAAATCAGGCCAAAGTTCACGGCTTTAGCACGGCGGCGTTGTTCTGAACTGACTTGCTCCAATTCAACACCAAAGACTTCAGCAGCTGTGGCTCTGTGAATATCTTTGCCTTGCGCAAAAGCATTCAGCAGAGCTGGATCACGCGATAAGTGTGCCATGATGCGCAGTTCAATTTGTGAGTAGTCGATTGCTAAAATGGTTTTACCCGCTTCCGCAATAAAAGCCTGACGAATACGACGGCCTTCTTCACTGCGGATCGGAATATTTTGCAGGTTAGGTTCAGTGGAACTTAAGCGGCCAGTGGCAGCAACCGCCTGATGATAAGAGGTATGTACCCGGCCTGTTGCCGGATTAACCGACAACGGTAATTTATCGGTATAGGTGGATTTGAGCTTACTTAAACCCCGGTGTTCCGTAATAAGTTTCGGAAACTCATAATCAAGCGCCAGCTCAGCTAACACTTCTTCCGCTGTGGACGGTGTGCCCGTGGGGGTTTTCTTCAGTACAGGCAAACCCATCTGTTCAAATAAGATTTCCTGCAGTTGCTTCGGAGATGACAGGTTAAATTCCTTACCCGCCATCTGATAGGCTTCCTGCTCAATCTCGCCTATACGTTTTGCTAAATCCAGACTTTGTTGCGCCAGCAAGTTGCCATCAATTTTTACCCCGGTGCGTTCCATTTTTGACAAAATAGGCACCAATGGCATTTCGATATCTCGGAATACTTTCTGCAAACTTGAATGTTGCTCCAGCATCGGCCATAAAGTTTGGTGTAACCGCAACGTCACATCAGCATCTTCTGCTGCATAAGGTGAAGCTTGCTCCAGCGCAATTTGGTTAAAGGTGATTTGTTTAGCGCCTTTGCCTGCGATGTCTTCAAAGCCTATGGTTTTATGGCCAAGGTATTTCAGTGACAAGGAGTCCATATCGTGGCGGGAGGCAACGCTATTTACAATGTAAGACTCGAGCATAGTGTCAAAGCGAATACCGCGCAGCGTTATACCATGGCGCGCCAGTACACTTTGATCGTACTTCAGGTTTTGTCCTACTTTGGCTTTGCTTTCATCTTCCAGCCAGTCTTTCAGTTGAGCTAACACCCAGTCACGGTTCAGCTGTTCAGGCGCGCCGACATAATCATGCGCCAGTGGGATATAGCAAGCATCTCCGGCCGCTAAAGCCAGAGAAAGACCTACCACATCGGCTTGCATATAATCCAGGCTGGTGGTTTCGGTATCAAAAGCCACCAGTTCAACCTCTGGCAAACGTTTTAACAACTGCAGAAAATCGGCTTCGGTTAGAATGCAAGGGTAGTTAGTGGTATCAATACCACTGGCAGGTGCTTCAGTTGCTTGTTCTTCCGTGTCTTTGGCTGCTTCTGTTGCTACTGCTGTTGCAGTGTCTTTGCCTGCTAACACTTCACTTAACCAGCGTCTGAATTCACAGGCTGCAAATAGCTCGGCGAGCTTAACCTGATCTGGTGTTTTGATATCTAAGCTATCGGGCTGTAACGACAATTCGACATCGGTTTTGATGGTGGCGAGCTGATAAGACAATGTCAGCTGGTCTTTAAACTCTTCCATTTTGGCGGCTATGGTTTTGCTGCCACGGAAGTTCAGCGCTGCTATCTGGTCCAACTGTCGATATAGCTTGTCTATTGAACCTATACCTTGCAGTAAAGCCATAGCGGTTTTTTCACCTACACCAGGCAAACCCGGAATGTTGTCGGCTTTATCACCCATCAGAGCTAAATAGTCGACAATCAGTTCTGGCCCCACACCAAACTTCTCGGCAACTCCTGCCGGGTCCAAAATGGTATCTGTCATGGTGTTAATTAAGGTGACGTGTTGATCAACCAGCTGGGCCATGTCTTTGTCGCCTGTGGATATCAACACATGGCGGCCCTGTTGGCTGGCCTGCACAGCCAAAGTACCAATCACATCGTCCGCTTCGACACCACTGATACAAATCAAAGGTAAACCCATAGCTTCAATAATCTGATGCAAAGGTGCGATCTGGCTACGCAAATCATCCGGCATTGGCGGACGATGGGCTTTGTATTCGCTGTACATTTCATTACGGAAGGTTGGGCCCTTGGCATCAAATACCACGACCATCTGGCTGGGCTTGTACTGGCGCAACAAACTTTTCAGCATGTTGACCACGCCATAAATGGCACCAGTTGCTTCACCTTTAGAATTAGTCAGGTGTGGTGGCGAATGATAAGCACGAAATAAATAAGAAGAACCGTCGACCAGAATGAGAGGATTGTCCGGTATAACAACCATGATAAGGATCCCTAAATGTTTTGCTTAAGCATGCCACAATAGGGCTGGATCAGCCAGCTGTAGCTACGTTGTCGCCCTGTGGCATTGATACTTTTTTATACGAAAAAGCTGTGGATAACTTTGTGGATAGACCATGGCTAACAACCAGAAAACCTCCGTGAAGAGTCCGGTGCTGAGTGTTTAAGTTGTTGTATATAAAAGAAAAAGAAGGGTAATGCTACAGGTTCCCTTATTGTTTTTCTTATCATTCCATTTTGTGGAAAATTATCTCACTTTGGTTTCCTGTCAAAAAAGGTGACAGCGTAAGACAATCAAAGTGGGGGAAACAGACTACCACAAAGATTTTCTTTGCACAGTCCTGATTTGAATTTTTTTTGACTCAAAAAAAAGCCATTCAGATTGATCAGTTATAAGGCGATTTCGCCTGCAAATTTTACCCAAGATCGACTAAGTTAAAAGCTAACAAATACAGGGGCTTCCACTATGAAGCATCCCAGCGTTATAATACCTTAACTTTTGTATGGCTTATTGACAGGATTATCCAGATGAAAAAATTCACTTTCGCCTTAGTGCTGATGACAACTGCTGCAATAGCCAACGTTGCTGCGCAGGAAGCAGACAACGAAGCAATTAAAAAACGTCTTGAGCCCGTAGGTCAGGTTTACTTGGCTGGTGCTCAGGCAGCAGCGGATACAGGGCCTAAAGGTCCACGCACTGGCGAGCAAGTATATCAGGGCGCTTGTTTTGCATGTCACGGTACTGGTGCTTTAGATGCACCAAAAAAAGGTGATGCAGCCTGGAAACCTCGTTTAGCCCAAGGTCTGGATATATTGAAGAAACACGCTATTGAAGGTATCCGTTCTATGCCTCCTCGTGGTACCTGTGGCGATTGCTCTGATGATGAAATTGAAGCAGCTATTCATTTTATGACTGACGGCGTGTGAGTATTATGTTAACAAAAAACGCTGCTTTGGCAGCGTTTTTTGTTTCTAATGATTTATAGATCTAATTGTTATCTTTATAGCTCAATTGCTTATAAGAAGATCTGGCCAGCCAACTCATTTTACCTTCCATCTGGTTAAGCTTTGTGCATAATAGAGGTGCTTACACGTCGACCCGCTGTGGTTGCCTTGCCTTAGATAAGAATAAGAGAAAAAGTTGAAGGATATAACAACTCTGGATAAAGCCCACCATCTTGTGGTTAGTCAGTTGCGCCGTTTGCGTAAGCTGGCCGCAGGCTATAAACAGGCTTATATCATTCAAGGCGCTCTACTCAAATTGTCAGAATTAGCTTCTGGCATCAAAGACATGCGCGAGTTCTATCCAGCTATTCACCGCTTATTAAACCAGCAGCTCAAAGCCGATAATTTTTATGTGGTGCTTTGTGATCAGGACCATCAGTTCTCGCTGGAATACTTCGCTGATGAAAAAGACCAGCAAGTTTTATTAGATGCTCCCTCCGACGCTTTTGCGTCAGGCCTTACGGGTTATGTGGCTCGCACTAAACAAGCGTTATTGTGTGATCAGGATGGCTATCGCCGGTTGGTTGAAACGGGCGATATTACGGCTCAGGGCACTGCTTGTCAGTACTGGTTAGGTGTGCCTTTGTGCCGTGGTGAAAAAATTATCGGTGTGATGGCGATTCAAAGTTACGACCCGGAATGCCATTACAATCAGCATGATTTGGCTTTGATTAGTAATATTGCTGTTCACACTGTCACTGCTATCGACAGAGTAAAAAGCCGTGAATTGCTCGAGCAAACAGTACGTGAGCGTACTCAGCAATTACGCAATACCAATCAGTCGCTGGAAAAAGAAATCCGCGAACGCACCAATGCTGAACAATTGCAGTCCGCTTTATACAAAATTTCTGAGATGACAGCTAAAAGCACCGACATGATGAGTTTTTATCATGAAGTGCATCAAATTTTGTCTGAGCTGATGAAAGCGGATAACTGTTACATAGCTCTGTTAAACGAAGCTGGTGACAGGCTGCATTTCCCGTTTTATCTGGATCAATACACACCAACACCTAGAGAACGTGCGCTACAAAGTGGTCTCACTGAATATGTGATCCGTGCCGGAGAAGCCAAATTAATCAGTCAGTTGCAGTTATTGGACTTGATCAAAAACGGTGTAGTTGACCGTGTTCAGTCCAGTCTCGGTCACCATGCTATGTCGACCAGTTGGTTAGGCGCACCATTATTAATTGGCGAGCAGGTGCTGGGAGTGATCGCACTGCAGTGTTACGACAATACCTATAGTTATAGTGAGCAAGAGCTGAATCTATTGCGTTTTGTATCTCAGCATATTGCAGTGGCTATTTCCCGTAAGCTAAACACAGAGCAACAAAAACAGCAGCATGAAGAGCTGGAAAAGCGTATTTTTGAACGTACCCGCGAATTGCGGCAAACCAATTTGTTTTTGCGTTTGCAGGTGGAAGAGCGAAAAAAAGCCGAAGAAAAACTGTTTCACGAGGCCAACCATGATGCTTTAACTGGCCTTGCAAATCGTCAGATGTTTTTAATGCAGTTGCGCCAGCGTTTTTCCTATCGGAATCGGGAAGCCACCTCACGTTTTGCTTTGTTGTTTATCGATTTAGACCGTTTTAAACTGATTAACGATACCCTGGGCCATCATATTGGCGACCTGTTTTTAATCGAAGTCAGTCAGCGCTTGCAACAAACAGTGCGGGAACATGATTTAGTGGCTCGTTTAGGCGGCGATGAGTTTGTTATTTTATTAGGCCAAATCCAAAGTGATTTTGATGCTGAAGAAGTGGCAGAACGTTTGATTGAGTCTCTGCGCCAGCCGATGACGCTCGAAGGTCAGCAAGTCTGTTCAGGCGCCAGCTTAGGTATTGCCTGTTATCAGCCTGAATACCAGAATGCAGACGAATTATTACGTGACGCTGATGCGGCTATGTATCAGGCCAAGTCGTTTGGCCGTAACCGCTTTGTGATTTTTAATGACTCTATGCGCCAGCAAATGCTGCAGGAACTGGGACAGGAACAGGCCTTGCAACAGGCGGTCGATCAGCAACAGTTTGCGCCTGCGTTTCGACCTTTATTGCAAGCTGACGCACAAGTGCTGGGTTATCAGGTGTTACTGGACTGGCAGCAGGGGGATGCAGAACAAAAAGCTGAATTAAGCCGTCAGGCGACTCAGGCTGGTTTAATGCCTGATATTGAACTGGAGCTGGTGCGTCAGCTTTGCCAGAAAAATGCCAGTGCGGAAGTGTTCAGCATTACTTTGGGTAGTGGTCATCTGAACAACACTGTACTTTTTGATAAGCTCTGTAATGTATTACGCCATTCGGTCTTGCCTTTACATCAGTTGTGTATTGGCTTTAACGAAGCGGATTTGTTGCGTTTAACCAGCACTCAACTGGCTAATTTACATCTGCTAAAGCGGCTTGGTATTCGCTTGTTGCTGGATCAGTTTGCTGCTGAAGTGGCTGCTTTAGGTTTGCTTGTGCAATATCCGTTTGATTTTGTGGTGTTAGACACTGCCTTTAGCCGCAGTTTACAGCGTAGTGATCAGCGTAAACAGCTGCTGCAAGTGCTGTTAAGTTTGGCACAAACCCACAAATACCGTCTGGTTGCTGCTGTAGCTGAAAGTGATGAAAGCCGTGCTTACCTGACTCAACTGGGGTGCTGCTATTTTGCTGATAGCAGCCCGGTGAGCGAAACCCAATCAGGGCTTTTTCAACAACTGGCGTAATCTGTCAAGGTGCGCCAGGCCTGTTTCTTGTCGTTGCCGCTCAGTTTTGACTGGCGCAGCTTTGCTCCATTCCAAATCATCAGCAGGCAATTCATATAAAAACCGGCTTGGTTCAGGTTTGATGATTTCACCATACTGACGGCGTTCGCGGGCATAGGTAAAAATCAGCTCACGTTGGGCTCTGGTAATACCTACATAAGCCAAACGGCGTTCTTCTTCGACATTATCTTCATCTATGCTGCTTTGATGCGGCAACAAACCTTCTTCCATGCCGACCATAAAGACATAAGGGAATTCCAAACCTTTAGAGGCGTGTAAAGTTAGCAGTTGCACCTGATCAGCCTCATCTTCCTGCTCCTGACGCTCCATCATGTCCCGTAGCGTTAGTTTGGTGACCACTTCGTTTAAACTCAGCGGCTCCTCATCGTCTTTGCCTTCGAGCATTTCACTGATCCAGCGGTATAGCTCATTGATATTTTTTAGAGCCATTTCAGCTGCTTTTGGGCTGGCACTATTTTCAAATAACCAGGCTTCGTACTGACTTTGTCGGATCAAATCTTTCACTGCTTCTTTTGGATCAGCACGTAGCGCGTTGTCTGCGACATGATTAATCCAGTTAGCAAAGTTTTGCACCGCCTGCAGGCCACGAGCAGGCAAACGTTCTGCCAGTTCAGGCTCGAAGCAGGCGGCAAACAAGCTGATATGTTTTTCGTTGGCCAGACTACCCACTCTCTCCAGCGTCGCGGCGCCAATTTCACGTTTGGGCGTGTTGATAATACGCAAAAACGCATTGTCATCGTCCTGATTCACCAGCAAACGTAAATACGCCATGATGTCTTTAATTTCAGCACGGGAAAAAAACGAAGTGCCACCTGAAACTTTATAAGGAATTCTGTTGGTGATCAGTGCCTTTTCAAATACCCGGGCCTGATGGTTGCCGCGATACAGCAGCGCATATTCTTTATACTGAGTGCGGTTAATAAAGCGGTGCGAAATGATCTCGGCCACTACTTTTTCAGCTTCATCTTCTTCGTTGCGGGTGGGTAATACCCGCAAAGGCACACCATACCCCAGTTCGCTGAATAGTCGTTTATCGTATTCGTGTGGGTTGTTGGCGATCAGAATATTGGCCGCTTTCAGAATACGTTCGGCTGAGCGGTAGTTTTGCTCCAGCTTAATGACTTTTAAATTCGGAAAATCTTTGCCCAACAGCACCAGGTTTTGTGGTTTGGCACCCCGCCAGGAATAAATCGACTGATCGTCGTCGCCGACCACAGTAAAACGCTGACGCTCACCGACCAGCCATTTCACCAGCTCGTACTGACTGGTGTTGGTGTCCTGATATTCATCCACCAACAAGTACTGGATTTTTTGTTGCCACTTTTGCCGCACTTGCTCATTGGAGGCGAACAACAAGGTGGGCACCATAATTAAATCGTCAAAATCCAAAGCGTTGTAAGCGCGCAGCTGCTGGGCGTATTGCTGGTAGAAGTTGGCAAAGCTGATGCTTTGAGCATCCGTGGCGCGCGCCAGTGCCTGACCCGGTAAAGTTAAATCGTTTTTCCACGAAGAGATTTTGCTTTGCAAAGCTTTCAGTAAATCTTTATCACCTTGCAGCTCGTCATCGGTCAACTCTTTGAGTAGCGCCATGCTGTCCTGATCGTCGAACAGCGTGAAGTTAGGCTTATAACCAATAGCACGATATTCCTTTTTCAGGATCTCTAAGCCTAAGGTGTGAAAAGTGGAAACAGTTAAACCTCTCAACAAAGGCCGAGCCAGCTGATGTTTAATCCGCTCTTTCATTTCGCGGGCGGCTTTATTGGTAAAAGTCACGGCCGCTATATGTTTGGCAGGCATATCACATTGCTGAATTAAATACGCAATTTTATTAGTGATCACCCGGGTTTTGCCGCTGCCAGCGCCAGCCAGAACCAGGCAAGGCCCGCTGATATAATGCACAGCATCGTTTTGTTGAGAGTTAAGTTTCATCAGACACCTTTTACAGAAGGAAGCTAGTTTAACTCAAATTTAGCGGGCTGAGGCGTGCTGATTTCTGCACAAAACGAGCAAGTCCGGCAAATATGCGGCAGAATGGATCCACCTTGAGCCTAAAGGCTCGTAGA
>JAHIWM010000274.1 GCA_018815765.1 Gammaproteobacteria bacterium
GTTGTCGATTGGCGATTGTATGGAGTTCTTCCGGCAGCTGGCCCTCACCGGCCAGCGTGCGCAAATTGCCGAGAAAGTATTAAAAGAAATTCAGGACCGCTTGAGCTTTTTGGTTAACGTTGGTCTGAACTATCTTAACCTGTCGCGCAGCGCCGAAACCTTATCCGGCGGCGAAGCTCAGCGCATTCGTTTAGCCAGCCAGATTGGTGCAGGTTTGGTAGGGGTGATGTATGTGCTGGACGAACCTTCCATTGGTTTGCACCAGCGCGACAACGACAGATTATTAGGCACACTCACCCATTTACGCGACTTGGGTAACACCGTCATAGTCGTAGAACACGACGAAGACGCAGTGCGTGCCGCCGACCATATTATCGACATTGGCCCAGGTGCCGGTGTGCATGGTGGTTATATTGTGGCGCAAGGCAGCCTTGAAGATATTAAAAATACACCAGAGTCGTTAACAGGCCAGTATTTATCCGGCGTGCGTAAAATTGCAGTGCCTTCTATCCGCCATGAAGGCAAAAAAGGCAAAGAATTGCGGGTGTTAGGCGCAACAGGCAACAACCTGAAAAACGTCGATTTAGAAATTCCTTTTGGCGTCATGACCTGTATCACAGGGGTATCGGGTTCTGGTAAATCTACCTTAATTAACGACACTTTATTCCGTGTCGCTCACCGTGTATTGAACAAAGGCGAAGGCGACGAACCTGCGGCGCACAAAGCTATTGAAGGCATGGAACATTTTGATAAATGTGTCGATATAGACCAAAGCCCTATAGGCCGCACACCACGTTCTAACCCAGCAACCTACACAGGAATTTTCACTGCAGTACGGGATTTATTCGCCGGTACTCAGGAATCCCGTTCTCGTGGTTATCAGGTGGGTCGTTTTAGCTTTAACGTCAAAGGCGGCCGCTGTGAAGCCTGTCAGGGCGATGGCATGATCAAGGTTGAAATGCACTTCCTGCCGGATGTGTACGTGCCATGTGACGTCTGTAAAGGCAAACGCTACAACCGCGAAACGCTGGAAGTAAAATACAAAGGCAAAAACATTCACGAAGTGCTGGAAATGACAGTGGAAGACGCTCACGAGTTTTTCGAAAGCATCCCAGCCATAGCCCGCAAATTACGCACCCTGATGGACGTAGGTTTAACCTATATCCGCCTCGGTCAGTCGGCGACTACCTTGTCGGGTGGAGAAGCTCAGCGGGTGAAACTGGCGCGTGAACTGAGTAAACGCGACACAGGCAAAACCCTGTATATCCTCGACGAGCCGACCACAGGCCTGCACTTCTTTGATATTCAGCAACTGCTGAACGTACTGCATAAACTGCGTGACGCCGGCAACACAATAGTGGTGATTGAACACAACCTCGATGTGATCAAAACCGCAGACTGGGTGGTCGATTTAGGCCCTGAAGGCGGCAGCGGCGGTGGTGAAATCTTGATCGCAGGCACACCAGAACAAGTGGCCGCTTATGAAAAATCCTACACAGGGCATTATTTGAAGCCGTTATTGGGGATGTAAGCTCCAACTACTGCCCAGCATCTGAAACGCCCGCCTTCACAATGCGGGCGTTTTTTATTCCTCTGCCACCATAAAAACAACGAAAATGGTGTTATTGCATTTAACAACACAATCGTTGTACTATGCTTTTACAATGTTTTCGTTGTGAGTTGAATCCTGTGGACTACCAAGTACAAACCATTCAGCAATTAAGGCAGTACATCATAGGCCTGCGTAAAAGTGCAGGTTTAACGCAAAAAGCCGCAGGGGAACTGCTGGGTTTAACTCAGCAAGGTTATCAACGACTGGAAGCTTCCCCCGAAATCGTCAGCGTTGAGAGAATGATGAAAATTCTTCAGACCTTTAATGCGTCTCTGGTTGTCCGGGAAAATAAAAAGCCAGAATCAAAATCACAAATCAGAGAACAATCAGGTTCTGGAAACCTATACAAGCCAAATCCTTGGACAAGTAAAACTGCAGATACAGATCTTCAATCACCCAACCCGCCCTCAAAGGAAAAAACTCCCATCCTGATCAAAACGCCTACCGGCAAAAAGGGAGAGTGGTAAATGGCCAAAAAACAGATTTCAGACTTAGGCGTGTGGATGAATGGTGAACTGGTCGGGCACTGGCATCCCGCTAAGAACTCTTTTCAATACGACGAAAGCTGGTATGAAAATGAATTTGCCAGAGCACTGTCATTATCCCTGCCAATGTCACCTGGAAATCCTGTATTAAAAGGAGATAAGGTTCTTAATTATTTCGATAATTTGCTCCCTGATGCAGACATCATCCGCAGGCGGTTAGCTACAAAATTTCAAGCAACCGGAACCACAGCACCTGAACTTCTGGCTGCCGTTGGGCGTGATTGCGTGGGTGCTATCCAGTTGCTTTCTGAAGATGAAACATCTGCTGGGTTACCAGCCATTGAAGGTCTACCGCTCGATGACGAAGATATAGCTCAAATATTAAGAAATACCACGTCTTCAACAGCAATGAACATACATCAGACCGGTGGCGAACTTCGTTTGTCGATAGCTGGTGCACAGGAAAAAAACGCACTCCTGCACTTTGATAATCAGTGGTGGTTACCAACAGGCTCAACACCAACAACCCGGATCCTTAAGCTGCCTCTTGGTCTGGTCGGAAATATGCGAGCGGACATGTCATCTTCTGTAGAAAATGAGTGGCTGTGCTCTCGTATTGTTAACGCCTATGGCATTCCGGTGGCACAGTGTTTCCCGATGGTTTTCGGCAAGAAAAATGGCGGAGTAAAAGCCTTGGTTGTTGAGCGCTTTGATCGCATCTATTCAAAACAAGCGGGAACTCTTATTCGCCTGCCGCAAGAAGATATGTGCCAAGCCTTGGGAGTGAACTCATTGTTAAAGTATCAAGCGGATGGCGGACCTTCTGCTCTGCAAATCATGAATCTTTTAAGGGCTGGAGCAAACTCAGCAGAGGATTGTCGGATTTTTTTCAAAACACTGGTTATTTTTTGGATCATGGCAGCAACAGATGGCCATGCAAAAAACTTTTCAATACAACATCTGAAAGGCGGAAATTATTCGTTAGCTCCCCTTTACGACATCTTGTCAGCTCATCCCATTATTGGCAGAAAAGCAGACCAAATGGCTAAACAGGAAGCTAAATTAGCCATGGCTGTGGTGTCACAGAACAACCATTACCACATATTTCAAATTGTGCTGCGCCATTGGATCACCTTTGGTAAGTATCTTGGATTAACACAGGATCAAAGCTGCGAGATACTACAGGAAGTTTACCATCAGACACCTCGGGCAATTGAACAGGCAAAAGACGATATTCATAACCAACTGAATGGCCTGTTTCCAGCCCCAGTAGCCTCAAGTATTTTTGCAGGTATGGAACTACTGAACAAAAAGCTGGCTCCGCTAGCCTAGCTATTATTGAGTATGCAGTATTCCTAAACACTGAATGGACTGGGTTGAATCAGTTTAAATAAATGAAAAAAATTACACCCAAGGTATGGACTTTAAAGAGCTTACAAACTGAGCCGCGCATTATTCTGCCCTAGCACTTCCTCTCAAAAATTGTTTCTCTGTGCATCGCCAAAAACGCGGCCTGTGGACTGGACTTGTCTGGTAAAAAAATACTTTTGCCATGAAAGCTTTTTATAGACGAATCAAAGAAATGGTCATTGTTATGATTGATTTTACTCGACACCACAACATGATAACTTTCATCAATAGTTAGCAGCCCCAAATCAAAAGCTTTATCATGCAAAGCCGACAAAGCTAAACCATTGGTTGGATTTAAACGATTCTGAGGATCTTCGCTCCAAGGCACTATATGACTAGCTATCAGTAATTTAGGCACAGCTAAACCACTGATACAGCAACGGTTATTGTAGGCACTTAATACCGCAGATCTAAAATACGACTGACCGATACGAACCTTAGTTATTACCTCTTTCGTCATACCTTGATAACTAACAAGTGGCTCTTCACGCACATCTGGCATGGCCTCTTGCAATGGCTCTCCTAAGGTGGAGATTGCAGCATTCATCTGCTCAGAAAAAGCTAACCAGTCAGTTTTCATTTCTAGCCACATAGCCCGATCTGCGGCGGAAACACTTGTTAAACCTGAACGGCCAGACGAAGTAATTACAGGGTCTAGACTGGCGAGATTAGACAACTTCATCGCTAGCGCAGAAGGCGTTCGCCTAATCAAATTAGCAAAGTAAATCACTGTAGAATTGCGATGGTCAAACTGACCAAAACGCAACCTAAAATACAGATCAAAAGCAACCAACAGCTGTTGCCGATCCCAGAGTTTTGACTTTACCAAGCTACAGGTCCTTTGTTTGGATGTTCCAATGAAAGTTACTTTGCCAGGTTCAGTTCGCTTTTCATAACAAATCTTAGAGCGACCTTTCACACAACCCGAATGATTTTGTAGTTAATCCACTCCAATCTGGGTTAAATGCTGTTCTATATGCAGTTGGTGGGCGGCCATAAAGTCATTGTGGTTTAGGGTGCCATAGGCGAAATGGGGTTGCAGTGTGGTGCTGGTATGGAATAACTGCAGCGCATTGATCAGTTGTTCGAGGGCGGTATCCACTGGCAAGTTGGCATCCAACTCCAGCATGCCCGGAATAGCCTGATCCAACGGATGGTGCATGGCGCCTGCGGTTTTAAATACCTTCAGCGCCAATGGCCCTACTGTGTGAGTAAACCAGGCCGCTTTATGTTCAGGATAACCTGTAACCGATCCCATCACACTTTGCGCCAGATGCTGAAATACCATAGTCGGGCTCCAACTGCCGCTGCTGTGTAGCTGTAGGCCTTTAAAGGAGTTCAGCTTTGCCAGTAACAGATCGGGTTCTGGCGTAAAGCGGCGGCTGGCCAGCTCAATACCTGTCACTGCAACTAGCGGTACTGCGGCAAGGCTGACTAAAAAATGTCGTCTGTTCATGGTTTCCCCTGCATTCGTTGCGTTACCAAGCCACTGATCAACTGCGCGGTAAATTTAATTTTCTCATTACTCAGCTGACGGTAATCAAAATAAGGCGTGACCAGTACTTTATTAGTTGGGTCTATCGCAAACTCTTCATTCAACCAATGCAGCTGACACCCTAAACCATGTTGGATCAGTTGCTTAGCATGCATGCGGCCAGCAATTAAATGAATAGTGTTATCGGCAGGGTTTAGCAACGGCGCATCAAATAACAGCGCTGTATCTGAAGATTTTTGCAGTAAAAATTGGTCACGATACTGCTGCCAGCTAGTGGCCTTAGTCGGGAAGGTAAATAGCTTTAGATCCAGAGCACATAGCAACTTGGCGTAGACATTAAACAGCTTGCGCCAGCCATTACCGCAGTACTGATAAATCAGGTCTATATCACCTGCTTGCATCGCTTCGCAGTCAAATAGCTGCTGGTACTGTGGCATTTTAGGTCGGTTTTCCACATAGACCCTAAAGCTGGCGTTTTGCTCCCCTAATCCAATCACTGTGTTGCCTCATTCGGTAAAAACTGCCGTTATGGTAACGGATTTTATCTGCTTTGCCTGCAGCTTCAGGGATGTAACTTATAGGCGGTTGGAGTCATGCCCAAAAACTCTTTAAAGTCGCGAATTAAATGCGACTGATCGGTATGACCCAAAGCATCTACCAGATCAGCAATCTCTACGGATTGCTGCTCCAACAGCAGCAAGGCCTGATGCAACCGATACTTGCGAATCAACCATTTCGGATTTACGCCTAAATACTGGCGGAAACAACGCTGAATGGCCTGCACCGAAACAGTGCTGCGTTCAGACAGCAACTCAACCTTAGTTATGTCTGATTGCTGTTTGATAAGACTAACCAGTTGCCGCACTCTGGCACCTTGCACAGATGGCGCAATAGCAAAGGGTTTAAAGCAGGATTGCAGTATGGTCACCTGTTGTTGATCTGAGTTTGCCGCTGACAACTCAGACAGCAGCCGACTGGTATCCATATTAAAAACCTGCTCTACCTCAAGCTGCTTATCGATAAAGTCAGCAGGTTTGAAATTCAATCGTTCAGCCAATGCGCCCAACGCAAACTTAACCCCAATAATCTGGCCTTTGCCTTGCATTTCATAGCTATAACTTTTGCTGACAGGCCCAAGCAGAGTGGCTTTACCATTGCTGATCACTAAGTGAAAATTAGGGTCTGGTAAATTTTGTTGGATATGAGCGGCTTTACCGCGCAAGTCCCAATCGACCAGCCAAAATTGTTCAATCAATTCAGTAAGGGCTGAATCAGGAAAATAGCGGCGCAGCTGATACAGCTCAGCGTTTTGGCGTTGGTGCAGCACCCCAGTGATTGGATTGTGATTGCTTTGCAAAACCCTACCCCACAGCAAACCGTCAGAATGACGTGTTTTTACAATACCTTAGATCAGCCGCATGATACTGTTAAATCAACACAATTAATCAGGCAAGGCAGAACAATTCATGCAATTGAAAGGCATATTTCAAATTACTAACTGGCAAGAATCGGTCACCCAATCTTTTGATCATGGAGCCAAACTCAGCAAAGCTCTGGTAAGCCAAAGCTACAGCGGCGATATCACCGGCAGCAGTGAACTGCACTACCAACTGAGCTACGAAAGCAGCGGAGATGCCCGTTTTAACGGCTTTGAATTTATTACCGGCAGTCTTGGTGATACGCCTTGTCAACTCACGCTGAAACACGATGGCACATTTGAAAAGGGCGTCGCCAAAAGCCAGTTTGTCATTATCAGTAGCATTACCCATGCTGAACTGCTGGGCCTGAGCGGCAGTTTTGTTTCAGGTGAAGCTGGGCAAGCGAGTTACCTTATTGAATAAGTCGGCCGTTAAAATAGCTAGCCAGCACACTCATCAGTATACCCAACAATAAATGCAGGGGCAGCCTGACGCTGCTGGCCTGCAATTTCGCAAAAACCTGCGCAAATATTACGAATTCTTTACCCAGACCCCTGCTTCTTTACAGCCTTTTTGCGCAGAGTTTTTTTATCATAAGGCTGTGTTGATAACCCGGATTTCTGTCATGTTTAGTCAGTTAAAACCTATCGCCATTTGCCAGCACGACGCCACTCAGGGCCCTGCTTATTTGCAGTCTTATCTGGATTTATGCCAGTTGCCTTATCAGATTTTTGCCATCAACAATGGTGAAGATCCGCCTTTAAGCAGCAAAGATTACAGCGCTGTAGTGCTGCTGGGTTCCAACGCCAGCGTCAACGACCCTTACCTCTGGATTAAGCAGGAAGAAGTGTTAGTGCAGGACGCTTTGGCGCGTCACCGCCCAATGTTAGGTCATTGTTTTGGTGGCCAATTGCTGGCTAAAGTATTAGGCGCTCAGGTTAGACCTAACGCTGTGCCACAAATAGGTTGGGATCCGGTGCGGGTAACGGCTTTTCCTGAAGCCAAAGCATGGCTGGGCGATCAACCCGAGCTGAACCTGTTTCACTGGCATTTTGAAACCTTCCAAATTCCACGAGGTGCAAAACGTTTGTTATATGGTCGTTATTGCCTGAACAAGGCCTTTGCATACGGCCCTCATCTTGGCTTGCAGTCGCATTTGGAAGTCACAGCCGAAAGCGTGAAAGCTTGGTGCAAACAGGACAAACAATCACTGCTGAATTTTCAGCATCTGAATTCAGTGCAAAGCGAAGAGGATATTTTGCAGAATCTACCTGCCAAAGTAGAGGCGCTACATAAAGCTGCCAACTTCACTTATCACAAATGGTTGCAGCAACTACCTGGTTACAAGCCTTGCCTGAATAGCGCTGAACATCTGGCCTGTTAAAGCTGATGCTGTGCTGGCAAAACACTGTCAGGCCAACTTAGCGTGGCCTGCAGTGCTCCGTTCTCGCGCTCTAACTGAAGCTCCAGCCCGGTTTGCTGGCAGAGCCGCTGCACTATACCAAGCCCCAGACCATACCCACTGCTTTGGCGGCCTTTGGCGAATAAAGCAGTCAGCTCTGTAGGGTGATCGTCCTCTTGCAGCGGGTTACGGATCAACAATTGCTGTGCGTTAGCGCTGATATAAATAGTACCGGCAGCGCTATGTAAAAAAGCATTTTGCAGCAAATTGGTCAGTACCATTTGCAGCAATACAGGGTTGAGTTGCAGCTGTAAATCCGGTGCTACCTGCAGCTCCAATTCAATATTTTTACCATCTAACAAGGGTGATAAGTTCAGGATTAATTGCTCTAACAAGCCCGCCAGTTTGATGTTTTCAATCTGGCCCAAATGCTGCTCACGCGACATCGCCAGCAAAGTGCTGATCAGCTGATTCATTTGCCTGCTGCTGTGCTGAATTTGCTCCAAGCGTTGTTGCTGTTCTGCTGGCCATGCTTGTATGGACATCTGAGCAAGCAACAACTCGCAGCTGCTTTGGATCACCGCCAGTGGTGTACGCAGCTCGTGACTGGCATCACGGCTAAAAGCTTGTTCCCGTTCAATAAAAGCCTGCACTCTTAACCAGTTTTGTTCTAAAGCTTCGGCCAATACACCAATTTCATTGGCCGGAAATGTTTTAGCAAAACCCGGACTAAATTGATCCTTCTGCACCAGCTCTGCCAATTGAGTTAAAGGCCTTGTGGCACGGCGGGCTAAGGCAAAGCCCAAAGCTGCTGCCAGTAACAACATCAATAAGGTAGTGATGCCATACAGCAAAAACATTTCATCCCGAATCGGTCGTACTACAAGTTGCTGGCTAACTTCAGCGACTAACCAGACTGGTTCTTTGATTGATGGGTGAATAAAGGACCGAATATGGTAATGCCGCCCTTCCAGGCCACTGTATTCAGTACGTCTGGTGTTGGGTTCAAACTCTTGCTGCAAATCAGCAGGGAAATCTTTGACGCTGCGAAAAATCTGCATGCCAGCAGATAAAGATGCTACTAACTGCGGCTGCTGTAACTGGCGTTTTTCTTCATCCATTAACTGATGACGAAAAAATTGGTCTTCCACCGTGTAGACAAAAATCACGTTAAAAAAGCTGAATAACGCAGCACAAAGCAGCGCCAGAAAAACAAAAGCCCAGATAATTCGTTGGCCTAAACTGCGGGCAGGTTTATGCATCAGCTTGCTCCTGTGGCAATACCAGCTTAAAACCTATGCCGTAGACTGTTTGTAACATGGCGTCAGCAAAAGGTTTATCCAGTTGCTGGCGCAGCAGGTAAATATGAGCCCGCAATGCATCTGAATCCGGTGGCTCATCTCCCCACAGCTGATAACTTAAGTCGGAGCGGCTGACCAAAGCCGGATAAGCTTCGGCCAGCACCACTAAAATACGATAACCCAAAGGATGTAAATCCAGTTGCAGTCCTGCGCGGCAGGCTTGTTGCTGCGAGCGGTCGATCAGCAAAGGCCCAAGTTGTAACTGCGGATCCACCGCCAATAAATGACGACGACTTAACGCCATACAACGCACCGCTAATTCAGCCAGTTCAAAAGGCTTCGTCAGATAATCATCAGCACCAGCGGTAAAACCCTGCAACTTATCATCCAGACTATCCAAAGCCGTTAACATCAGTACAGGTACAGCTTTTAACCACAACTGGCGTAGCTGTTTACAAAGCTCCCTGCCATCCGTATCAGGCAACATCAAATCCAGCAGCACTACATCGTAGCTATGCTGTTTTGCCAGTTGCAAAGCCAAAGCGCCAGTGGCGGCATAATCCAGCTGATGCCCTGCTGTGGTCAGATAGTCGATGATATTGCAGGCCAGCGCCTGCTGGTCTTCCACCAGTAAAATACGCAGGCCGGGTTGGCTAGGGTGGTTCACATTATCCCTTCACTTTGCTCAGCAGTTGTTCTGCTGATTTGGAGTCTGGTTGTTGTTTTAGCACAGCTTTTGCCAGTTCAACAGCGCGGGTTGTATTACCCAGCTGCAATTGGCCTTGTGCCAGAGCCATTAAAAACTGTGGATCGGTAAAGCTGTCACTGACTAACTCCATCACCTGCACTGCTTGCTGACGTTCTGGATCGGCTTTGGCAAATTGCAGGTAGTAATAACCCCAAATCGCCATCAGCGGAATATCCACCAGCTTTTCATCCAGCTGTGGCGGGATAGGCTGACCTGCTAAAAACTGCTGAATTAAAGTCACGGCCTGCTCATCCGGATAAGGCTGTCGATTGGCTGTTTTCAGTCCCAACTGAGCTAATATCGCATCCACCAAAGCCGGAGTAGAAAACGGGTTTTGGCCTGTAATCAACTTACCATCCTGCACCACCAACGGCAGCATAGGGCCGGTGTGCTGATACAAAGCACCTGCGTTGGTTAAGCCATCCTGCAATAAAAACGGATACAACTGCAGCATCTCTTTAGCAAACATGCTTTCTTCCTGATTACTAAAACCCGCGACTTTTTTGCCTTGCAATAATAAAAAACCGTCGGCGTTTTTCACATGCAGTAAAGCTGCTGGACCATGGCAAACCGCAGCTATGATTTTCTGCTGTGCCGCCATATCTGCCAGCAGTTGCTGTAAAGGCTGGTGTTCAGGCAAATCAAACATAGCGCCTTTACCACCCAGCACCAGCACAGCCTGATAGTCCTTGGCCTGAATGTCGCTTAGCTTTTTGCTGTTGGCAAGTAAACCCATAGCTTGTGGGCTGGCTAAGACGGCAGCGTTATACGGCTTAGTTTTGTTGTACTCACCCACTTCCACTTTGCCGCCTTTGGGGCTAGCCAATTCAAGCTGAAGGTGTGGGCTAAGCAACTGATACGCCATGGAGTACTCATCAAACTCCATGCCTGGCTTTGTTGGGTCATCAGCCACGCCATAACTGCTGGCGACTAATAACACTTTGGGTTTAGCAGCGGGTTCTTCGGCTTGGGCTATGCCGAAAAGTGACAAAGCGGCCAGCAGCCATAGCCCGGTCTTTTGACACCATATTGATTTCATCTTTTGTTACTCCGTTGTCAGGGTTCGCCAACAGAATGCCAACGCAAAAGTGAAAAGGACGTAAAAGCCAGGTAAGCAATAAATGAACAGTGAGTGGATTCACTAAAAAAGGTAATAATCCTCTGATTCGGGGTTGCAATAACCATAAACGGAACTAGCCTTTGTTCTGTCTGAAATGCTCATCACTGAATCAGCAGTCACATTTAAGCAGTCGCGTATCCCTTCAGTTCTCTGCAAAGACAATGCAGTTTTTATCCTCAAGCCACTATTCGGGTCATTGCGCCGTAAAAGGAACTCATATGACCTTGTTATTGCCAAATTGGAGGCAACACTATGGGACAAAAAAAACGTATCGTGGTGTGTTGTGACGGAACCTGGAATGAACCTGATAAACACCCGACCAATGTTGTGAAAATAGCCCATCACCTGAAACCCGAAACAACTGATGGAGTGCAGCAGGTGGTATTTTACGATCAGGGAGTAGGAACACAGGGCTCTCTGGACAGATATATCGGAGGAGCTACAGGACGAGGTATTGAGAAAAACGTGCTGGATGCTTACCGTTTTATTGTGCATAACTATGACGGACAGAGCGACAATGGTCATGACTATGACGACGAAATTTATCTGTTTGGTTTTAGTCGAGGGGCTTATACCGCTCGCGCTGTAGCTGGGATGATCCATACAGTAGGTTTGCTGAAAAAAGATTTATGGCAGCAATTACCCGCAGCCTACCAATACTATCGAACACCACCACAACAAAGGCCCGCCGACAGCCCGTTCAAGCGACCGCTCACCAAACAGCCACGTATTAAAATGGTGGGGGTGTGGGATACGGTAGGAGCTCTTGGTGTGCCTACTCCAGGTCTGAAAACTATTTCGAAAAACTGGGTTGGCTTTTTTGATACAGAGCTATCTCCATTGGTAGAACACGCTTATCACGCTTTAGCATTAGATGAAAAACGAGGTCCCTTTGCTCCCTCTATTTGGCAGGGTTCGCCACAAAATGGTCAGAAGGTTGAGCAGTGCTGGTTTGCTGGAGTGCATTCAGATATAGGCGGAGGTTATGAAGATGATGCCGGAGTATCAGACATCAGCCTGGTCTGGATGGTAGAAAAAGCGACAGCTTTGGGCCTTGAATTTGATACTGAAGATGAAACCTGGCAAGAATCAGTCAAGCCTGACTCGTTAGCGCCTTTGCATGATTCTTATGGTGTGTCCTATAAACTATTTGGAAAGCTGGTGGGTAGCCCGTCACCACGCAAGATCAACACAAATAGTCCTGGCACTTACTCGACAACTATTCACCCTTCAGTGTTGCATCGGATGCAAAATTCGTCCTACATGCCCGAAATCATCAAGGCGATCAACCAGCAGGAAAATGATCCTGAAAATCAGCACAGCGACCGCCGGAGAACGAACCGTGTTTTGACCTTTGATACACCGGTTCAATTAGTGGTTGAGCAACAGGTACATGACGGCGTTTTGAGGAGCTTCAGCCCTGGAGGTGGAATTGGTATCAATATCAAATCTAACGTGCAACTCAAAGTGGATGACTGTGTTGACGTCGTTCTTGGCCGACAAAAAGTGAACGCTCGTTGTGTATGGACAGCTGACGAACAGCGTTATGGTTTACGATTTTAAGTTCTGTTATGTGTCAGTTACAAACAAAGGGCAGGTCATTCCTACCCTTTGTCTTTAGCATGTTGTACTACCGGATCTACAGACTTTGAGCTGGATCAAAGACCCACCAAATGAAAGGCGTAGCATGAGGGACAGAGCACAGACAGCACAACTGTAACCAGGCAGCATAAAGCTGTACTGTGGACCGGAGCATGTTTTACCGGCACAACGCACTAAAACCAACGGGGAAAAACTATGCCAGAAAAACACGATTTACATGCTGAATTTCCAGAATTCAAAGAACAAATTCATCAGTTAAAACAGCACAATAACCACTTTGCTGTGCTGTTTAGCCGCTACCATGAAATTGACCGCGAAATACATCGTATCGAACAAGGCGCAGAGGTATGCAGTGACGATTATCTGGAACAACAAAAAGTACAACGTCTGCACTTAAAAGATGATTTATTCACTATGCTAAAAGCAGCAGAAGCTACGGTTTAACAGCTCAAATACGAATAGAACGGGCCTGTGCTGGCCCGTTTTCTTATGGTTATTCAGTCCTTTTCACCGAACAAAAACCTCCGTCTTTGAAGCACTTAGGGAAACAGTGTTATTACTTTGAGCCAGGCTGTGTTTTGCCTCAAAAGCTTTACCATAGCGCTAACTCGGAGCAGTGGATCACAGCAATGCAGCAGTGGTGGTTATTTTTTAGTATTGCGTTAGTGACAACATTTTCACCAGGCCCTGCCGTATTGTTTGCCGTCAGTAATGCCCTGGGCATGGGCGCACGCACTGCCGTCTTTGGATCTTTGGGCAACGTGTTGGGCTTAAGCTTATTGTCTTTGCTGGCTTTTGTTGGTTTAGGTGTGGTGCTTGCTACTTCTCCGTTGGCATTTTTAACGCTGAAAATAGCCGGAGCAGGTTATCTGGTCTATTTGGCGTTGCAGCAATGGCAGCAGAGCCGGCAAATCAGAAACCTTCAGGCCGGTGCACCGCAAAAACGTCGGCAAATATTCCGTCAAGGTTTTGTGGTGGCCATTACTAACCCCAAAGCTATTTTGTTTTTCTCCGCTTTATTTCCGCAGTTTATTCAACCCGATCAGGCTGCATGGCCGCAGTTTAGCCTGCTGACCGCTACTTTTATTCTCTGTTCTTTGATTTCGCATGGCAGTTATTTACTGCTGGCGCATAAGCTTCAACCTTACCTGCAACAAGCTAAACCGGCCCGCTGGCTGAACCGGATCAGCGCTTTGTTATTGCTGCTGATTGGTGTCAGTTTGTTATGGACTGAAAGCGGCCGCTGGTAAAAACCACGTTATGTTTTTTCACAAAGCGACTTCATCTTTTTCCTCTGTGCAAGGTTAATCGTTGTATTGTCCTACAATAGGATGTATAAAAAACCCGCACTACCGACAGCACATCAAACTCCCCACCTAGCCAAAGTAATTGGAATTGCAGGGAGGCGACAAGCTAGTACTATCCAGGGAGCACACCTATGCAACCAGGGTGAGTAACGCAATAAACAAAGCTGCGGTTTCAAGTACGAAGGGTAGAAATCAACAGGAGAAGTCGATGAGAATAATAAAACCACTATTGCTGGCCCTTGGTTTTGGCCTGAGCGCTACAGCTCTGGCTGCCACACAAATTCAGCTCGATAGCAGTGCCAAAGGGGCTGTGATCAATAAAAATATCTACGGTCAGTTTGCCGAACATTTGGGCCGTGGCATTTATGAAGGCCTTTGGGTTGGCCCGGATTCTAAAATTGCCAATACCAAAGGCTTTCGTAACGACGTATTGGCCGCACTAAAAGACTTACATGTACCTTTGATCCGTTGGCCAGGCGGTTGTTTTGCTGACGAATATCATTGGCGTGATGGCGTAGGCCCTAAAGATAAAAGGCCAGTCAAATTAAACACCAACTGGGGCGGCGTCGAAGAAGATAACGCTGTCGGCACTCATGAATTTTTTGATCTGGTGGAATTGCTGGGCGCCGAAGCTTACGTCAATGGTAACCTCGGCACAGGCACGCCACAGGAAATGGCCGAATGGCTGGAATATATGACGGCCGAAGGCAAATCCACTTTAGCCGAATTACGCCGCAAAAATGGCCGCGATAAGCCATTTAAAGTGCATTATTTTGGTGTAGGCAATGAAGCCTGGGGGTGTGGCGGTAATATGTCGGTGGAGTACTACACCAACTTGTATAAGCATTACACCACCTTCCTGAAAACTCCGGCTAACAATACACCCAAATGGATAGCCAGCGGCAGCCACAGTGAAGACACCTCATGGGCTGACTATATGACAGCCCATATCAAACAAAAAATGGATGCTGTAAGTTTCCACTACTACACCCTGCCAACAGGCAAATGGGATGTGAAAGGTGCGGCACTGCAGTTCCCGGAAAGTGAGTGGATCAGCACCATGCAACGCACGCTGGCAATGGACGGTTTTATCACCAATAACAAAAAGGTGATGGATAAACATGATCCTGAGAAAAAAGTCGGTTTTTATGTGGATGAATGGGGCACCTGGTTCGACGTGGAAAAAGGCGAGAACCCGGGCTTTTTGTATCAACAAAACAGTTTAAGAGACGCCATAGTGGCGGCACTGAACTTCAATATTTTCCATAAGCATGCCGACCGGGTGCATATGACCAATATTGCGCAGATGGTAAACGTATTACAGGCCATGATACTGACGGATAAGGAAAAAATGATCCTGACTCCTACCTATCACGCCTATAAAATGTATGTGCCATTTCAGGATGCAACAGCTTTACCGCTGAAGCTGAGTAATGTACCGGAGTACAAACTGGGCGAGGTGTCAGTACCTGCAGTCAGTGCCACAGCAGCAAAAGCCAAAGATGGCCATGTGTATCTGGCGCTGGTGAATACCAATCCAAATAAAGCGGAAACAGCAGAGATCAAGCTGGATGGTATTAAGATCAACAGTGTATCAGGCCAGTTACTGACGGCTGAAGCTATGGATACCCACAATACTTTCGCTAAACCAGAAGCCATCAAGCCAACGGCCTTCAGTGCCAAAGGTAAAAACGGCAAGCTCAGCCTGGAACTGCCAGCGAAGTCGATACTGGTGGTAAAAGTCCAATAACTCAAAATGGGGTCAGATCACATTGTTAACTGTTAACAATGTGATCTGACCCCATTTTAATTTCCTACCTCAGAAATGAAAAACCTTCCGGATACTGATGCCAGCCATCAAAATCACCTTTAGTTAAAGGCACTTGCTGCGCTTTGGCTATGGCGTACACCATGCCGTAGTGAAAGTAAAAATTCGGCAAAGCATACAGATACAAAAACTGCTCTCCTGTTAGTTCCAGCTCTGCAAAACCAGCCTTGGTTTCGATACGCTTTTGCTGCCAGCCAACAAAATCCTCTGATTGAAGTGACTGTAAGAACTTTATCGTTAAATGAATTTGCTGCTCTAAATCAGCCCAACTTGGTTTGGGTTGACCAAAAATTGGTTTTTCCTTATCAGCCAAAGGACTACAAGCACGCAACGAAAA
Organism: Gammaproteobacteria bacterium; assembly: GCA_018815765.1. Classification (GTDB taxonomy): domain Bacteria; phylum Pseudomonadota; class Gammaproteobacteria; order Enterobacterales; family Alteromonadaceae; genus Pararheinheimera. The sequence goes on from JAHIWM010000274.1 coordinate 16,066, forward strand.
ACAAATAGCGGTTTGCGCCTGCTGCCATAACGGAAATTGCTCAGGTGTTAAAGCCGCATCCAGCAAAGCAGCATCATGCTGCTGAATTTTCTGCAGCGACAAAGCCAACTGACGCAAAGGATGAATAAAAAGCACATTAGGTAACATAGAGTAATCCTTTCTCAATGCTAAAAATCTTGGAGTGAAATACGAAGTGGTTTATAGAATCATTCACCAACACCAGCAGCATAACGCCAAAATCAGTTTATTACAGCCAGTTGATGCTTATCGAATCAACATGACTCAGAGACGTGTCGAAAAAATACGTTTTTTTAAACATGTTTTCTTGATATGTCGATGCTATCGACCTATTTCGTCTTAGGCGGGAATAGAATTTGAAGATTAATTGTAGGGATGACCTTCATGGTCACCCGCTGCTATGTCTGGTGTCAGGCAAATTCCAACTGATAAGGCAGCACATGTTAAGCAATTAACTCAAAGCTCGAAGCACCGCCTGAGGCTCTTTGGCTACCACATGCAACAATGCCAATGCAGGTCCTTGTGGAGTTCGATCACCTCTTTCCCAATGCCTCAAAGTAGACACACTAATACAAAATTTTGCAGCAAACTCCATCTGTGTTAATCCCAGGTTACGCCTAATTTCGGCGACATCTAAAGCCTCTGGTTTGTACGTTTTTGCCGCGACCTTTTCGCCAAGGTTTAACTCGATAGCTTCTTTTAAGCCTTGAGCGATACTGTTATAAGCCTTCGTCATTCTTTTTCTCCAATGCCGTGGCAACTAAAATACTGACTAATCCAGCTAGCGAATTTCTGTCTGCTTTTGACAAATTAGCTCGTTCATTTTTTCCAAACACCGTCAGCACATACAGCGGAATACGTTCGTCATGGTAGTAATAGATAACCCGGACACCGCCACTTTCACCTTTATTACCTCTCCCCCAACGCAACTTCCGAATACCGCTTGTACCCTCAATTACATCACCAGCTTTCGGATGTTCCGCCAGATAATCAATCACGGCCTTCCGCTCTGACTCACTAAATAAGTCATCTGCTCTTCGAATATATTCCGGTAACTCTGTAATGGTAGTTAACATAGCTCAAAGTGTAATCCAATGGATTAGTTACGACAACCAATGAAATGTCTATAACTGTAGCTCTATGCTCTGCTGATGGACCTATTTTCAGTCAAAATATGTATAAACTTAACCGCCGCGACAAATGTCGCAGATTTTACTTGACCTTGATGTGACATTTGTCGCACTCTAAATGCATAGTGAAATCGCAGACTCAATTTTATGCACCAACCTACTGCTCCTGAGCTGGAAATTCTGAAATTATTGTGGTTAAAACAACCTCTGACTGCGCGAGAGCTGCATGACGAGCTGGAGTCTGTATTGGGTTGGGGTTATTCCTCTACCCGTAAAACTCTGGAGCGTATGGGCGAAAAAGGTTTTGTCGCTTGTGAAACTTTGGGTAATAAAAACAGCTACAAAGCGCTACTGGATAAAATGCCGACGCTGGCGGCTTTTGCGCAGGATTTTGCCCGCAGAGTATTTGAGCTGAATGGTCCTTTGCCTGTGGCTATGTTTGCCAACAGCAAGCTGGTGAATGCCGATGAAATGGCCGATTTGGAAAAGCTGCTGGCTGATTTAGCTCAGCAGCAAAAGGCTCCAATCAACAATGGGGAGGCTTAAGATGGCTGAACACTTGTTGCTTTCCTTGCTGCTTTGTAGCCTTTGGTCTGGGTTGCTTTGGTTTTCCAGTCAGTTTTTACTGAAGAAATTCAGCGCCTTGCAGCATTGGCCAACTTTGTATTGGTGTTTACTGGCCTTAAGTTTTTTACCTTTATTGCCTATGCCGGAGCTGTATCAGCACTGGACAGTGCCTTCGGTACTCCTGCTGGATACGGTCAGCTCTGTGCAAGCTTTAACGGCTCAGCCACAACACCCATCTTTAACAGAACCAGCCACTGATACCGCTTTTTACTGGCATATGGCTTTGGGTTTGATTGCCATTATCAGCCTGTTATCACTTTGGCGTTTAGTCAAACAGTGGCAGTTGGTGCAGCGGCTGATCCAGCAGTCCGAGCCTTTAGACAACGCTTCGCTGCTCAACAAAACACAACTCGAACTTTTACCCACTCAATTTGAAATTCGCCAAACCCAGGCCACGATTTCGCCTTTTGTTGCTGGCTGGAACCGCATGGTATTGGTGTTGCCCGCTTATATAGAAGGTATGTCAGAGCAGCAGCGCCAGTTATTGATCGATCACGAACTGGTGCATTTGCAACGACGCGACCCACAACAGCTATTACTGCTTCGTATTCTGGTGGCTTTATGCTGGTTTAACCCTGTATTACGACGGATGGAACAGGCCTTTATTCGCAGTATGGAATTGGCGGTGGACAAAGCTGTATTGCAAAAGCAGCCAGAGCAAGCGCTGTTGTATGGCCAAACTTTGCTTTATAGCTTAAAGCAAAGTCAGGTAGAGCAGATGCCAGCGCTGATGCCGGGCTTTATTCAGGTGAATGCTCAAAGCAATGCCAGCCAAAGTTTTTATCAGCAGCGGTTGCAGCAGTTATTTCAGCCAGCTCCTGTGTTGTCCTTCTGGCAAAAATGGCGCGCTACAACCCTGTTATGCAGCACGGCTTTACTGTTGAATGTGGGCTGCGCTCAGCTTAGCTTCAGCTCGCCGCCTGAAGAATGGGTCTTGCCGGTTGGCAAAGTGCCTATCAACTCTTTTTATGGTGAAAAACACCCGTTTCGCAAAAACCGCCCACACCAGGGGCTGGATTTTGGTGCCAAACGTGGCGCTACGGTCAAAGCTGCGCAAAAAGGCAAAGTGTTGATAGCCGACGCCAAAAGCTTAAATGACAGGTATGGCAAAGCTGTGTTGATTGACCATGGCCATGGGTATCAAACGCTGTATGCACATCTGGATGATTTTTATATCGAAGCAGGCCAGACTGTAGAACCGGGCCAGCCTATAGGCAAAGTGGGCTCGACAGGCAGAGTGACAGGGCCACATTTACATTTTGAATTGCTGGTTGATGGCAAACAGCAAGATCCAACGCCTTATTTAAAGTTGTAGTAGTTAAGGTTCATAATGAAAAAAATTCTTAAAACGACACTGTATTCGTTGCTGTTCTGTAGTTTTTCAGGCTCAGCACAGTTTCAGCAAACCGAACTGCTGCAAGGGCTGGATTTGCAGTTTAGGGTGCAGCTCAATAAAGCCAAGGTGCCAGGCGGTGCTTATGCTGTAGTGCGGGGTAATCAGATTATTGCCACCGGCAGTTATGGTGTGCGCGCTATGGGCAAACCAGAAAAAATTGATGCCGACACCGTATTTCGTCTGGCCTCAGTATCCAAAACTTTTACCGGTGGCATTAGCGTATTGGCCGCTCAGCAAGGCAAAGTGAATTTAAACTTACCGCTGATTAATTATGTGCCTGAATTTAAATTAAAAACCGCAGCAGCAACCCGGCAAATTAAAGTGGATCAGGTATTAAGCCAAAGTACGGGTCTAATGCCGCATGCTTATGAAAATATGCTGGAAGACAAACAAACACCGGCACAAATTTTACCTAAATTCCAAGAGCTTGCGCCAGGCTGCAAACCCGGTACTTGTTACAGCTACCAGAATATTGTGTTTGCTTTGTTGGATCAGGTATTAAGCCGTGGCACCGGAAAAACGTACGAAGAGTTACTGCCACAACGTATTTTTAAACCCCTGCATATGACTACAGCCTCTGTCGGTTATGCGCCTTTTTTAGCCACTGAAAATAAAGCCATGCCCCATAAAAGAGGCGGTAAAGGCTGGCGTCCGGTCAAAATAGATCCGAACTTTTATTGGGTCAATCCGGCCGCTGGTGTCAATGCCAGCGTCAATGATATGGCCAAATACCTGATAGCCATGCTGGGTCATAAGCCTGGTGTATTCAGCGCTGAAGCTTTGGCGCAGTTGCAGCAACCTATGGTGAAGTTACGAGGTAAACCTCGTTGGCCGGTTTGGCAACAGTATAAGCAAGTGTCCAGCTGGTATGGCCGTGGCTGGCGGGTGATCCAATACGATGAACACAAACTGTTTTACCACGGTGGTGTGGTGGATGGTTTCCGGCCTTATATCGCGTATTCACCAGAGCAAGATATAGGTTTAGTGCTGCTGACCAATGCCGAAGCTGATATCACAGGCGATTTAGCCAAATGGTTCTGGCAACAGGTTTTAAGCAGTTAAGCTGGGATGACAGACCTGAACGGGCAGCGCATAATGGCTAAAACTACGGACCTGAACCGACACAGGGAAACACCATGAAACGAGTTACACCTTTACTGCTGATAACAACGTTGGCTTTCATCAGCTTCACCGCAGCAGCCGTAAACTTTGGCGGTACTGTCGATAAAACTAAGCTGGTAGAGGTCGCTGATATTCTTACTAAACCGCAAAGTTATCTGCAGCAACACCTGACAGTCAAAGGCACAGTGGAAGCAGTCTGTCAGAAAAAAGGCTGCTGGATGCAATTCGCCGCTGACGCTAAACAGCCCACCTTTCGCATTAAAGTAAAAGACGGCGATATGGTGTTTCCGGTCAGCGCCAAAGGTAAAACCGCTTATGCCAGTGGCAAGCTGGATCCGATCGAAATGGATTTAGAATCGACCCGTGAATATCTGGCGCATAAAGCCGAAGAACAAGGCGAAGCTTTTGATCCACAAAGCGTGACTGAAGCTATCACTTTGTATCAGTTGGTGCCTGTTGCCGTTGAAATTGCCGATTAAGCAACCATTCTGATCACAGCAATGACCATTCAGCCCGCCCCGGAACAGCTGGCTTTTCAACAAAATAGCCAGCTGTCTGCTTTGGGTTTCAGTCAGCGTCAGCCTTGTGTACAGCTGCAACAATGGGTGCAATTGTATTGGGCTGTGCAAGTGCCAGAGCAGGCAGATGTCAGCCAAGCTCATGCCTTGTATCCGGATGGTGGCAGTAATCTGACCTTCGATTTTATCCCCAACCAGCTACCGGCGGTGTGTTTTCAATATACTCAGCAACTCAGCCAACGTGTTTTTTCTGCCGGCCAGCACCAGCTCAGCGTGCGTTTTCATGCCACCGGAGCTTTTCAGTTATTGGGCATTAGCCCTGGCGAGCTGGCAACAGAGCAACTGGATTTGCGACTGTTAAATCTGGTCGGATTGAACTGGCTGTTAGAGCAATTAGCCAGCAGCACAGATCTGCCTGCCCAGCTGACAGCTGTTGAATGTTGGTTATTGCACCTTGCCGAACGGATGATGACCAACACCAGTCTGGTGCAAAAAAGCCTGCAACTGTTACAGCAACCCGCTGCTGATTTGCAGCATCTCTATCATCAGTTGCCGAAAAGCCGCCGACAGTTTGAACGGCTGTTTAAGCTGGAAACAGGTTTATCTCCGGCGCAATTACAACTGCTGTTTAAAGTAAAACTGGCGAGGTTTTTAATCAGCAAGAACCCGCTGAGTGATTTAGCCAGTGTGGCGCAACAGGCTGGTTTTTATGATCAAGCTCATCTGCATCAGCATTTTGTCCGCATCACAGGCCAAACACCGGGTCAGTATAAAAAACGTAAGATGTCGCAATTGTCCAATTCTGCCGGATAAGCTCTTTGTACACTGAACACCTCAACCAACGGAGGTGTTTATGTCTAAACGTATTAGTCGTACCCAAGTGTATAAAGGTCAGCCAGCCATAGTGCAGCATTTGGTTGGTTTGGCCAAAGCAGCCGAAGATTCTGGTCTTGATAAAAGCCTGATCCACTTAATGAAAATTCGGGCTTCCCAGCTCAATGGCTGCGCCTTTTGCCAGCATATGCATGCCAATGAAGCGAGAAAAGATGGTGAACAACAACATCGGCTGGATGTATTGCCGTCATGGCAGGAAGTGAAATCTGCTTTTACAGCCCGTGAACAGGCAGCGTTAATCTGGACTGAAGCTTTAACTTTAGTGGCAGGTAAAGGTGTGTCTGATCAGGACTACAACATTGTATCGGCAGAATACACAGAGCAGGAAATTTTGAACCTGACGGCGCTCATCGTCACCATCAACAGCTGGAACCGCATCGCAGTGGCTTTTCATTTTCAGCCAGAGTTTTAAAGCGTTATTCGTTAGACGGGCGGGGACAAGCCGCCGCCCGCTCAGATAACAAATCAGGCTTCCGGGCGGCGCCACAACCAAATAGCAACACAACAGAGAAAAGCAGGTAACGCAAGTTTGAGCCAGAAGGGTGCTGCAGATAACAGCAAGATCAAAACCGACAAGGACATCATGGCAGTTGCCAGATATTTGGCGTTACGGGGCACTGCACCATGTTCACGCCAGCGTTTGAGTGGCGGACCAAAGCTGGGGTGCTCTAATAACCAGAGCTCTAACCGAGGCCAGCCTTTGCCGGCAGACCAGGCAGACACCAGCAAAAAAGGCACTGTAGGTAAACCGGGCAACACCACACCTATTAAACCCAACAGCAAGCTAATGCAGGCAAGCAAACGCCAGAAGGAAACGGTCAGTAGTTTTAACATTACAGCGTCACCCGCTTATCTAGCGGATCCAGCCTTTGCTGATGGTACGGAAGTTATCTGTACCTGCTTTATCCAGCCATTCAAAGGCCAGCATTTCTTTACTGATAATTTGCGCGCCAGCCTGCTGTAAACGTAACAAAGCTAACTGACGGTTTTGTTCAGTACGGGAGCCTACCGCTTCTTCAACGATAAACACCTGATAACCAGCAGCTAACGCATCCATAGCAGTTTGCAGCACACAAACATGAGTTTCAGTGCCAATAATCACCAGTTGGTTTTTGCCGCTTAGCTTTAAACGCTCAGCAATAAGAGGTTCACGCAAAGCACTGAAATGGATTTTTTCCATCACATGGTCTTCAGATACCAACTCAGCCAAAGCGGGCAAAGTGACACCTAAACCTTGTGGATACTGTTCGGTGGCAAGCACAGGCACACCAAGTTGCACGGCGATTTGTAAGACCCAGGCTGCAGCTTGTTCGACTTCCTTACCTTGATCGATCACAGGAGCTAGCTTTTCCTGCATATCAATCAGCAACACTAAGCTGTCTGCTTGTTTCACCAACATATCCTGCTCCCCACCTGAAGTATCAGGCGTTGTTAATCCGGTTCATTGGCGGCCTGTTGCCGTTCTTTGCGCTCCTGCATTTCAGCAAAAGCGGCATTGATTTCATCCAGCACGGCGCCAACATCAGCGGCCTGTTCTGCTTCAGCGAATTCGCCTGTCAGTTCTGTATTTGGATTTAAATTACCGGCTTCAAATAAGGCCCAGATTTCTTTGGCATATTTGGTGGCAGCAAGTTCAGGTGCAAACTGAGCGTAGTATTGGGTGATGTTATTGACATCCCGCTCCAGCATCCACTCTGCGTTGTTATTGGCGGCAGCGTCTACGGCTTGCGGTAAGTCGATAATGACTGGGCCCTGTGGGTCCTGTAATACGTTAAATTCGGATAAGTCGCCATGCACTAGACCTACGGACAACATGCGCAGAATATCCTGCATCATGGTTTTGTGGTCGCGCCGGGCTTGTTCTGCCGTCAGCTGAATATCATTTAAACGAGGGGCAACATCACCTTCGGCGTCTAAAATCAGTTCCATCAGCAAAATGCCGTCAAAACAGCCATAAGGCACAGGCACCCGCACACCAGCGTCGGCCAATTTGTATAAGGCATCGACTTCAGCGTTTTGCCAGCTTTCTTCTGCTTGCTCACGACCAAAGCTCGAACCTTTTTCCATAGCTCGGGCCCGCCTGGAACTGCGTACTTTACGACCTTCCTGATACTGCACAGCTTTTTTAAAACTGCGCTGACTGGCGTCTTTATAAACTTTAGCGCAGCGAATATCGTCCCCGCAACGTACCACGTATACGGAGGCTTCTTTGCCACTCATCAGTGGCCTGAGTACTTCATCCACCAGACCTTCGTCGATCAGGGGCTGAATGCGTTTTGGAGTTTTCATTGCGCACTTATACCTTGTTTAACGCAGGCGTAAAAGAGTAAATCCGGATTTTTATCAGCGCAAAGAAAGAGCCGCTGATTAAGGCGGCTTTTCGGAGACAAGATGTTTCAATATTTTATACTACAGCCGTATGGCTTAGTCACCGCAGGACTAGCTGGGTTGCCTGCTAACACAGCAGTTAAGGCGTCAGAAAAATAAGGCGTGGCTTTGGCGATATCATCCACCTTGGCAGACGGAATGCTGTCGATACCCCCCATATATTGCAATACACCTTTTTTATCAATCACATACATATGAGGTGTAGTTTTAGCATCATAAGCTTTACCCGTAACACCTGTTTCATCAAACAGCACTGCGTCCGGCATTGCATTGCGGCTGCTGGTCAGCTCATCTGCTTTAGCACCTGTGACATGGCCTTGTTTGCCTGGAGCTGAGGAAATTACAGTCAGCCAGACCACATCGTCTGTACCAAATTGTTTTTGTAAACTTTGCATATTGCCGCTGTAATGTTTCACCACAAAAGGACAATCGTGATTGGTCCATTCCAGTACCACGGTTTTACCAGCAAAATCGGCTAACGAATGGCTTTTGCCTTTGCTGTCAGTCAGATGAAAGGCTGGCGCAGCCTGACCTACTTGAGGTGTAGCAAACAGACTACCGGCAAAAAACAAGGCAGATAAGATTACTGCAAGTTTGAGTTTCATCGTTTAATTCCTGTGGCTATTGACTGGTAATTAAGGGTTGTTTACTGCTTAATTGCTCTAACACCTGACGCAATGAATCTGGCGTTAAGATTTGGGGTAACACTTCAGGCGGCTGTCCTGGCCAATACAACACATACAAAGGCACTCCGTCGCGCTGAAACTGGCGTAAATAGGCACTGATGGCTGGGTCTTTGTTAGTCCAGTCACCTTTCAGATACTTCAGATTATATAAAACCATAGCGGCTTTACTACTGTCTGTGTCCAGGGCCACACGCTCGTTGACTAAACAGGTAATACACCAGTCAGCCGTCATATTGACTAAGACAGGCTGACCCTCCTGTACCAGTTGCTTTAAACGTTGCTCTGACCAGACTTCTGCATGATCGGTCTTTTGCACACTTTGAGCTGCAGGTTGGGGGTACCACAATAAA
>JAHIWM010000275.1 GCA_018815765.1 Gammaproteobacteria bacterium
AGACCGCTTCTAAACCAAAAGCCGGATCTTTAGTGGCTATACCTTTGACAGTGCCAAACACCTGGCCTGGGTTAATCGCCAGTTCGTTATCATGCCGCAGCTCTGACTCGCCTGTGGTAACCCCCATCATAGTGACACGGTAAGTATTAGGTTCTAAGTCCAGGTTGTCGCGAATATGAACGGCTGGAATAAGGAAACCCAGTTCCTGAGATAACTTTTTACGCACACCTTTAATCCGGGTTAGCAATTCGCCGCCCTGCGCTTTATCGACCAGTGGAATTAAGCGGTAGCCCACTTCTAAACCAATAGTGTCGACCGGTTGCACATCGTCCCAGCCAATTTCTTTTACAGGCGCCATTTCAACAGGAGTGGTCAGTTCAGCCTTTTTAATGGCAGCAGCTTTTTCAGCTGTTGGGTTTTCTACCCGGTATAGATAATAAGCTGCACCACCCACTATGGCGGCCAGACTTAAAAAGGCGACATGAGGCATACCTGGCACTATACCCATAATGACCAAAATAGCGGTGGCAATTACCAGCACTTTAAAGTTACTAAATTGCCCAGCCATCAGGGTACCAAAATCACCCTCTTTATTTTGACGGGTGACGATAATGGCAGTACCAACAGATAACAACAAACCTGGGATTTGCGCCACCAGACCGTCACCTATGGTCAGTAAGGTATAAATTTGTACTGCTTCCATAAAAGCTAAATCATGCTGCAGTACACCGATCACCAGACCACCGATGATGTTGATCACCATAATAACGATGCCGGCCATCGCATCGCCTTTTACAAATTTATTCGCACCGTCCATCGAACCGTAAAAATCCGCTTCTTCACCAATTTCTTCTCGACGTTTGCGGGCCTGATCGGCATCAATAAAACCGGCGTTTAAGTCAGCGTCTATCGCCATTTGTTTACCCGGCATAGCGTCTAAGGTAAAACGTGCTGTGACTTCAGAAATACGCGCAGCACCCGAAGTGACGACCATCATGTTGATAATAACGAGGATAATAAAAACCACAAAACCTACAGCGTAGTTACCGCCTATCACCACTTCACCAAAGGCTTCAACCACTTTACCCGCTGCATCCGGGCCGTTATGGCCTTCCAATAAAATAACCCTGGTACTGGCGATATTCAGCGTTAAACGCAAAATAGTGGCCACCAGTATCACACTGGGGAAAATGGCAAAATCTAAAGGTTTTCTGGTGTAAATTGTGATTAAAAGTACGACTAAACCCAATGTAATATTAAAGGTGAATAAGATATCCAGCATCAAAGGTGGTAAAGGTAATACCACCATGGCAAGAGCTGCCAGGATCATTAAAGGAGTACCAACACCTTTGGCATAAGACCAAACTTCGGGATTAACGCGGGAAAACATTTGGGTCATCGACATAAAAAGCCTGACAAATTACTGACGCTACAGGCTGTTATACAAAAACCGTTCCATATAATTCGGGTCAGAGTAAAATTAAAACTGGAAGTTTAATTTTACTCTGACCCGAATTATAAATGCTAATGTGATCTGACCCCATTTTTAGTGGCGATAATCCTCAGGAATGGGTAAGTCTCTTGCCAGAGTTTTCGGGCGTTTTCCTTTGCCTTTTTTATACATATTTAATTGATACACATAAGCCAGAACCTGAGCCACAGCCGCAAATAACTGCTCTGGAATAGGATGATCAAGCTCAGTGGTATAAAAAATAGAACGGGCTAAAGCAGGTGATTCAAGCACAGGCACTTTATTTTCTTCGGCTAGCCGGCGGATATAAAGTGCGACTTCGTCCGCACCTTTGGCGACCACCACTGGCGCTCTGAATTTTGCCTGATCGTACTTCAGCGCTACCGCAAAGTGAGTCGGGTTAGTGACGACTACATCAGCAGTAGGCACAGCGGCTATCATACGACGACGAGCCGCCTGATACTGCAAGCTACGAATACGGCCTTTCACCCGAGGATCACCCTCAGAGTTTTTGTATTCGTCTTTGACTTCCTGCAACGTCATTTTTAATTCTTTATGGTGTTTCCACATCTGATAAGGCGCGTCGATAGCAGCAATAACAATAACGCTGAAGCAGATACCAAAAAAGGTCCAGGCCAGAATTTCGGCTGAAGCAAAAATGTCTTCAGGATTGGTCATCAGGGATAAAGCCATGATGTCATCAAAGAAGGTGGACAACAGCGCAAAAGTTAAACCGCCGATCACCAGCACCTTGGCGATACTTTTAACCAATTCAACCATAGCCTGTAAGCCGAACATCCTTTTAACACCAGCAAGTGGACTAAGCTTGCTCCATTTAAAACCCACAGCTTGCCAGGTAAAGTTATAACCCCCAATAATCACACTACCGACATAAGCGGCCAACAGGATCAGCAGGAAAAACTTCAGTAAGCCGGGAAACAATTCTATTAAAGCATCCTCCCAAACGGAGAACATCGAATAAGGATTAAAAATGTCTTTTTCATCCAGCGACAGCAAACGACGACAAACCTCCAATACGGAACCTGCTATCTCTTTGCCGAATATTAAAATTCCAGCACTGCTACCCACCAATACAGCAAAGGTAGCCAGATCGCGGGAACGCGCCACCTGACCTTTTTTTCGGGTGTCTTCGAGTTTTTTACTGGTGGGTTCTTCGGTTTTTTCCTGGCCTGAGGTTGCCATAAGCTACTCCTAACAGCCGATCAACTTGCAGGTGTATTCAATACCATGCTGCCAGTTCAGATTAAAATGAAACAAGAAGGTATCCATCGTCAGCCACATAATCAATAAACCAGCCAACATACTGATAGGCATACCTATGGAGAAAATATTAAGCTGCGGTGCTGTTCGGGTTAACACGCCAAAAGCAATATTCACCACCAACATGGCAGTGACAGGCGCCAATGTAATAGCAAGGGCTGTTGCAATAATCCAACTGCCAAATTCAGCCACTTGCCAGTATTTATTTACATCCATCCACTGGCCATTAATGGGCAAAGATTCAAAGCTAAACACCACCATCTGAAACATAATCAGATGGCCGTCGTACACCAGAAATAATAGCGTCGCTAAAATCAGGTAAAACTGGCCTATAGCCGGCACAGACACGCCGTTGGCAGGGTCTGCCATAGCAGCAAAACCTAAACCGGTTTGAGTGGCCAGAATTTGTCCTGCCGTGACAAAAGCCTGTACAAAAATTTGCGAGATAAAACCTATCGCCAACCCTATAACCATTTGCTGGATCATTTGAACCACCAGATTCAATGACATCAAATTGACATCTTTGACCGGCGGCACCACAGGCATAATCATCACAATAAAAGCGGCACAAAAAGCCGCTTTGACCCTGGTCGGAATATTTTTTGCGCCAAAGGCCACCATAATAAACATCATGGCGGAGACGCGGGCAAAAGGCAGCATAAAGTCAGCAATAACCTGCAGTAATTGCTGCAGTGGGTATTCCATCAGCTCACAACCGTTGGAATGCTCATATAGAGCTTCTCGGTGTAATCCATCAGGGTTTGGGTTAACCAATGACCACCGTACATCAGGGCTAGCAAAGTGACGATTAGACGAGGTAAAAAACTTAAGGTTTGTTCGTTGATAGAGGTCGCAGCCTGAAAAATAGACACAATCAAGCCGACAATAAGTGACGGAATAATGGCCATGGAGACAATTAAGATCACCAGCCAAAGCGCGTCACTTAATATATCAACAAAAACCTCTGGACTCATGTACCCACTCCATAGCTGGTGGCTAAAGTCCCCATCACCAGTAACCAGCCATCCACTAATACAAACATCATCAGTTTAAAGGGCAAGGCAATAATCATAGGTGACAACATCATCATACCCATGGCCATTAAAATACTGGCGACCACTAAGTCAATGATCAAAAAAGGGATAAAAATCATAAAACCAATCTGAAAGGCTGTTTTTAACTCACTGGTGACAAAAGCCGGTATCACTATGGTGATAGGCAAATCAGCTACATTGTCGACTTTCGGAGTGCCGGCTATTTCAGCAAAGGTTTCTAAATCTTTCATTCGGGTCTGATGCAACATAAAAGCTTTCATTGGCTTTATCGCTTCATCAAAGGCTTGAATCGAAGTCATTTGTTCAGCCAGATAAGGTTGTAATGCTTTTTGATTCACCTCATCAAACACTGGCGCCATAATAAAAAAGGTCATAAAGACAGTAATACCAATCAACACCTGGTTCGAGGGTGATGATTGCAAACCTATGGCCTGACGTAAAATAGCTAACACCACAATAATACGGGTAAAACAGGTCATCATAATGACCATGGCTGGCAGGAAACTCAGTGCAGTCATCACCGCCAGTACTTGCAGCGTGACGCTGTAGTCCTGCGAGCCATCCGGGTTGGTGGTGACAGACAAAGCAGATAGTCCTCCGCCCTGCTGTGCCAGCAGATCCGGGGATACAACTAAAAGTACTAACGCAAGTAATAGCCACATATTAAGGTTTCGACTTTTGTTTTTGTAGAAGTGCCTGAAACTGAGTGCGCCAGTCTGGCGTAGCCGTATCATCAACTAAGGGTTGGTCTAATTCAAACAACATATTAATTTGGTTAGCTGTCACACCCAGCACCCGCTGTTTGCCCTGCACTTCAATCACCAGAATACGCTCACGGGGACCCAGCATCACTGAACTGACTATTTTGATATGGCTGGAGCCCGGGAGTTTAATCGCCAGCTTTTTATACAACCAGGCCAGACCAAACAACAACCCCAGTACAATGATCAGAGAGCCAAACACATTCATAATATTCATGGCATTCAAGCCATTGCCTTGTGCTGTTGGCGCAGCTGTTGCCACTGTTGTAGCAGCTACAACAGTTTCAGCGGCACTTACCAGCAAAGGACTTGATGCAATACAACCGAATGCCATAATTTGAAGCAGCAACCGCATCAGCGCAGCTTCTTAATGCGTTCAATCTGACTGATCACATCAGTCAGACGAATACCAAACTTATCGTTCACCACAACCACTTCACCGTGCGCAATTAAAGTGCCGTTGACCAGCACATCCAGTGGCTCACCCGCCAGACGTTCCAGCTCAACTACAGAGCCCTGGTTTAACTGCAGTAAATTACGGATACTGATTTTGGCGCGGCCTACTTCCATAGAAATGGTGACCGGGATATCTAAAATAGTGTCCAGTTTGCGTTTTTCATCGACAGTAAGCTGAGCAGGTTCTTCTTTGAGCTCATCCAGTTCAACTGCTGAAGCTCCAGTGTCACCTTCGGCCTCGGCTAAAGCTGCGGCCCATTCGTCCATGGTATCTTGTTCATTCGCCATGATTATCTCTCCAAGCGTTCAGATAAGTTTAAATCCGCTTCCAGTTCACTGATATCTGCATCGCTGTCCAGGCGTCGGCCGCCCTTAGTGAACACATGCATCTCTGATTTAACGGACTCAGGTCGTTTAATTTTTTCAATAATTTTTAATGCGATATTGTCGCGGGAGCGTCCCATCTTGGCTCTGTAGGTTGGTAAATCTTCTATCAGCACCGTAATGTGATCAGGCATTTCAACCGGAATAATATCGCCAGCCTGCAGATTCATCAGTTGCTCTAATGTGATATCCACATCCAGCATCTTGGTGGTCAGATCGACTTTTACATCCATGATTTCGTCACGCAGGGCTTTACTCCAGCGTAAGTCGGTGTCTTCTTTATCACTTTGCACACCGGCATCCAGCAATTCGCGAATAGGTTCCAGCATCGAATAAGGCAAGGCCACGTGGAAGTCTCCACCACCACCATCCAATTCGATATGGAAAGAGCTGATCACCACCACTTCAGTCGGGCTGACAATGTTGGCCATAGCCGGGTTCACTTCGGAATCCAGGTATTCAAAGGATACGTCCATCACAGGCGCCCAGGCTTCTTTGTAATCTTCAAAGATAAGCTTCAGCAGCATCTGAATAATACGACGTTCGGTTGGGGTAAATTCACGTCCCTCGATTTTGGCGTGATAGCGACCATCACCACCAAAGAAGTTATCCACCAGAATAAACACCAGACGGGCTTCCATAGTAATAAGGCCTGTGCCTTTTAACGGACGGAACCGCACCATGTTTAAGCTGGTTGGAACAAAGAGGGTGTGTACGTATTCGCCAAATTTAATCATCTGAACGCCGTTAATCGAAACTTCGGCAGTGCGGCGCATCATGTTAAATAAGCTGATACGCATATGACGGGCAAAACGTTCGTTGACCATTTCGAGCGTAGGCATACGACCACGCACGATACGATCCTGTGAGGAAAAGTCGTATTCGGTCGCAGATCGGCCGCGACCGTCGCCACTTTCCTCGACCTCTTCTTCTTCGACGTCATCGACGCCGTGCAGTAGCGCGTCAATTTCGTCCTGGGACAATAAATCAGTCAAGCTGTTGCTCTCTTATTGCATCACAAAACCAGTGAAAAGCACTTCTTCCACTATTTCACTGCCAGCCACGCCAGTTAAGGCTTCCTGCACTTCTTTCAGTGCTTTTTTCTTTAAGTTTTCTTTGCCTTCAACCGTAATTAACTCTTCCGCATTACTGGTGCTGAAAGTACGTAACAAGGTGCTTTCGATCAAGGGAATATGCACTTTGGCCGTTTCCTCATTGTTACTGCCGCGCACTAACAACTGCACCTTAATCTGAACCAGACGATCTTTAGAAGCACCCGGAACATTAAAAATAAATGGTCGTGGCATACTGACATACAAAGCTGAACCTTTTTCAGCTGCTGCACCTGGGTCTGCCGCTACAGCAGTTTCAGCTGCACCAGCTTCTGCCGGAGCAGGTTCTGATGAACCACCCGACATCATCATGACAACCACTACAGCGACAACGGCAAGAGCTACAGCTGCACCTATGATGATGAGCAGTTTTTTCTTCTTTGCCTGGCCTTCACCAATTTCTAAGTCTTTACCCGCCGCCATTTTTATTCCTTATCCGCAGTAATGAAGCCGTATTATTGACCTTGGCTTTCATCAAAGGCAATCACTAACTGTGCATCTGCCGCTTTTCTGCTCTTCTGAACTGAAACTAGCAGGCAACAACTGCAGTTACGCCAGTTATAACTCAGAGTTCCGAATGTATTTAGGCGTAATAATCCACCACCCGGTCAGAATTTTTTGTTGGCAAAATAGCTGGATCAATAAGTTCATCTGAAGAATCCAATGCTGACCCCATGCCTGAACCACCCGCAGTGCGACGCCCCCCTTCCTGACCTGAAGAAGATTGGTTTTGTTGTTGCACTGAGCCCTGGCTCAGTTCAATGCCTTGCTGCTGCAATAATTCTTTGAGCTTTGGCATTTGTTGTTCCATCAGTTCTTTGGCATTGCCTTGCTGAACCATAAACTGCACTGACATTTGATCCTGCTGTAGGCTGATTTTGATCTGCATCGAGCCTAATTCGGATGGATCCAGACGAATTTCAGCGGTATGCACTTTATCTTTTACCATCATCAACATTTTTTCTTTTAACTGATTCGATGCTTCAGGCTGGATCAGATTCAGCTTTTGCCCCAGTTGGTCTACCTGCTTTTGGCTTGACTCGGAAACCGCATCACGGCCTGTCACTGAGATACCTGAGTTGATTTTTTCCAGACTGGATTTTAGCTGACTACTAAATGAGTTCGTCTCTGTAGCCACCGTATTTGTGCTTTTTTGCTGCTCAATCACACTTAAGATAGTTTCGGCAGTGCCCTGATGTGACGATTCACCAGAAGAAGAAGCGCCCTGCTCTCCCTGTGCAGCAATGGCAGCCGTCTGAATTTGCTTTAACGCTTCTTCAGTCGTCACTTTGGCTTCGGTGGCCGGAGCTTTTGCGTGCTGTGCTGCAGGAGCAATTAATGCAGCAGCACTTTGTGCCTGTACTGAGACTTTAGCATCTGTTACACCCTGTTGTGTTGGCAGAGCTTCAGTATCAACTTCGGCTTCAATTTGGTTATCCGTTGTTGTTGCTGTAGCAGCTTTAAGCAGTGTGCTTGCCTGTTCTGCCTGAAGTGGCGTTTTGCTGGCTGTTGCTGTAGCGACCAGCACCTGAGTGTCAACTTCAGGCTGCTTTTCTGTATGAGCAGGCTGTGCTGTTTGCGCAGTCTGGCTGTTAGCTTTCAGCGGTTTTTCGATATGAGCCATGGTCTTACTTTGATCAGACCCTGTGTCTTTTTGAATCGCCAGCAGTGATTTATCAACCACTTTTTCTGTTGCAGTCTCAGACATAATCAGCTCAGCCTCTGCGGCTGTTTTTTGTGAAGCTGTTGTTTGTTTTAACGCTGAAGTATCCACTGGCTGATTTTTTGTTGCTGCAGTTTTATCCGACTGAGTGATCAGCTTTAGTGCTTTTAATTCTTCCGCCGTCAGATGCTGTTCTGAACTTTGCTCAGCAGTCAGTTTTTCGTCAAGAACTATAGCGCCATCTTTCTGTTCAGCACTTTTGGCTTTGGCTGACGCTATATCCGATGCGGCAGGCAACTCTGTGGCTTTTGTTTTGTCTTTTTGTTGTGTCGCTTCCGTAGCCACTTGCGCTACTAATTCCATCGCTGTAGAACCAGCTTTCTCTTTTACCTCTGCGTTGTCGGCAGCGGTTTCAGCTTTGCTTAAACGCTCCTGCAGACTTTTTGCTTTTTCCAGCAGGTTTAACCAATGAGATTGTTCAGCTTCAGCTTTGTCATTCTGCGTCAGCACTGTATCCGGGTCCGTAGATAGCGACTTCTCTTCATCGCCGGATTCAGACTCTTTGGTGGTAACAGGCTTAGGATGATCATTTTTCACATCTGATGCAGTTGAGCCCGGATTAGCAGCGGCGTCTTTGCTATCAGCAAGGTCAGAGGCATTATTCTGCCGCGTTTTAGCTAAAGCTTTTGCAGACTTATCTGGCGCTTTCCCATTCACTTCAGCGGCGAGGGTGGCGGCAAAACTTTGATCCGGTTCTGTTGCACCGTCGTTCGACTGTGCAGCTTGTGGCTTTGCTGCTGAGACAGGCTCAGCGCTAAGCAGTGTCATTGATAAGATTTCAGTCATCGATCACTCCGGTCCAGATGCAAGAGGTTTACTTGCTGCTGTTGCTTGTTTTGTCTGCGAGCACAAAAAGCGGTACTTCACACACAACATAAAACGACATAATAGAAAAGACATACAAAATACGCGCCAAACTTAACTGACTCTGCGGAAAAACTGCTGGGTCGCTATTTCGTCCAGCATTTTTTGCTCTTGTTTATCCGCTTTGCGTTGTACTTCCGCCAATTCACGCTCAATTAATATTTCCAGTGCCTTGCGTTTTTTCTGCATCGCCAGCAGCTGCAACAAACGCTGATCGGCGCTGGCTTTGGCTTGTTGCACATACTGTTGTTGCGCCGTCAAAGCCGCATCCAGCTTGCCAATAAAGTTCAGGTACTGGTTAAACTGCCGGCTTGCCATGCCCTGCTGACCACGACTTTGGGTCTGCTGCACATATTCAATACGGTAATCTGCCAGCCCCTGATACTTTTGTTGCATCGACTGATAGTTCTGCTGTGCTGCTCTGTACATCGCCTGCAACTTGTCTTCTTTTTCCTGCTGGACTTTCACCAGCAATTGAAGTTGTGCCAAAGCCATAACTTATCGTCCTAAATGTGCAGGTAAAAGTTTATCCAGTTGCGCCAGACTTTCGTCATAAGGCACAACCTCTTTCATTTCCTGCTGTAAAAAACCACGGATTTTTGGCATCAGGGTGACAGCGGCATCCAGTTGTGGATCGGCCCCTTTCACATAAGCACCAATAGAAATTAAATCTTTGCTTTGCTGATAGGAGGCATACAGTTGCTTCACAGCACGGGCCAGCTTTTGATGTTCCATACTGGTGACTGCCGGCATCACCCGGCTAATGGATTTTTCTATATCAATGGCCGGGAAATGGCCACTATCGGCCAGTTGACGTGATAAAACGATGTGACCATCTAAAATGGCGCGTGATGCATCAGCTATAGGATCCTGCAAGTCATCGCCTTCAGATAACACAGTATAAAAAGCAGTAATGGAACCCTGACCTACAGCACCGTTACCAGCCCGTTCAACCAAAGCCGGTAATTTGGCAAATACCGAAGGTGGATAGCCTTTGGTAGCCGGCGGTTCACCTACAGCCAAAGCAATTTCCCGCTGCGCCTGCGCATAACGGGTAATGGAATCAAGCAGCAGTAATACATCAAGGCCCTGTTCACGGAAATACTCAGCCACCTGAACTGCAGTTTCGCAGCCTTTTAAACGCATCAAGGGTGAGACGTCGGCAGGAGCAGCAACTACAACAGAGCGTTTACGGCCTTCTTCACCCAAAATTTCGTCAATAAATTCTTTAACCTCACGGCCCCGTTCACCCACCAGCCCTACTACTATCACATCAGCTGCAGTACCCCGGGTCATCATGCCCAGTAATACTGATTTACCCACACCTGAGCCTGCAAATAAGCCCATACGCTGGCCTTTGCCGACAGTAATAATGCTGTTGATCGCCCGTACGCCGACATCCAGTGGAGCATGAATGGGCTGACGCTGTAATGGATTAATAGGAGGTTTTTTCGCACCGCCAAATTCCTGACTTAAAATCGGGCCTTTGCCATCCAGTGGTTTACCTGCACCGTCAATAACCCGCCCCAGCAGCGCCATAGTCAAAGGCACGCCTTTAAAGTCATTCAGAGGGGTCACTTTAGCACCAGGCACAACACCGGACACATCATCTTTAGGCATCAGGAAAATACGGTCGTTGGCAAAACCCACCACTTCAGCAAAAAGCTGGCCTGATGCGGTTTCCACATGGCAAGTCTGTCCTATAGCCGCTGTACAGCCAGTGGCTTCCAGAGTCAAACCGACTACCCGGACTAAACGCCCAGCCAGATTGGGTCTGCTTTTCTGAATATGTTGCAACTGTTGCTTCAGGTTTGCGGCTAATTGTGACGACGACATAAAACTCCTTAAACAAAGTCTGCGACAAGGCAGGACTTGATATTAATCAGGAGAATGCAAGAAATGCTCCAGACTGCTTTGCAATCTGTGTTTGATGGTTCTGTCCATCGAAGATAGTGGGGTTTCCAGTAAACAACCACCACGTTCAATAGCCGGATCGGAGCGCAACTGCCAGTGACGTTCGGCTAATTGCTCTGCACTAAAATGCTGTTCAACGAGCGCTATATCTTCAGGATGAAGTTTGATCAGAATATGTTCGGTTTGCAGTGGCAATACAGCTGTTGCATCAGACAAGGTTTTTAATATCACTTGTGGATTGGTTTTCACTTCAACTGCAATTACAGCTTCAGCCATCGACAGACACAGTTGCAACAGCTGTTGTTCTACCTGCTGATCAACTTGCAATAAAGGCTGTTGCAGCTGATCTAACAAAGTAGCCAACTCCAGCTTTTTCTGCTCAATCTGTTCAGCGGCTTGCTCTAAACCCAGCTTTTTACCTTCGGCCTGGCCATGAGTTAAACCATCAGCTGTACCTTGTTCGCGGCCTTCTTCATAACCTTTGGAAAAACCTTCTTCTTTGCCCTGAGCAAAACCTTCATCAAAAGCCGCCTGACGAATTTGTTCAATATCATCAGCCGTCAGAGGTTTGATTTCCAGTTCAGCTTCTTCTTCCACCGCAGCCGCAGCTGTATTTTGTGATGGCAGCGTTTTATTCAACGCATTGGTTTTACCAACCGGCGCTTTTTTATCAGAATTAAGCACAGGGCTGGGCCAACGTTTGAGTAACTCCAGTAACTCATCCGTTGGCGCAAAAGGTTGTTTGGTTCGAAATGGATCCATGGTCATACTGCTTTACTCCAGCATCCTGTTACAGGAAGTCTTCACCACCACCACCACCCAACATAATTTCACCGGCATCGGCTAAACGACGAGCCACTGACAGTATATCTTTTTGTGCAGCTTCTACTTCACTGACACGAACTGGTCCCATGGCTTCCAAATCGTCATTCAGCAATTCAGCTGCACGTTTGGACATGTTTTTCAGTATCTTCTCTTTTAAGTCGCCATCTGCGCCCTTCAGTGCTTTCATCAAGGCATCCTGCTGCACTTCACGCAGAATAGTCTGAATAGCCCTGTCGTCCACATCCAGTAAGTTTTCAAAGACAAACATCAGATCCTGAATTTGTTGTGCCATTTCTTCGTCATGTTCACGAATCGCATCCATCAACTGACCTTCAACATTAGTATCGAGGTAGTTCATGATATCGGCAGCTGCTTTTAAGCCGCCCATTTTCGCGGCCTGAGCACCAGCCTGACCAGCAAACTGTTTCTCCATAATTTCGTTTAATTCCTGCAATGCCGCAGGTTGTACTTCTTCCAGGTTGGCAATACGCATGGTTAAGTCTAAACGCACTTTTTCCGGGAACTGCGACAGAATTTCGGCCGACTGCTCCGGCTCTAAATAAGACAATACAATAGTCTGGATCTGCGGGTGTTCGTTGCGGATGATATTCGCCACCTGCTTCGAGTCCATCCATTTCAGTGAGTCCAGACCTTTGGCACCACCACCCAGAATAATCTGGTCGATCAGGTTCGAAGCTTTTTCTTCGCCCAGAGCAGCAGTTAAGGCCCGGCGGATAAAGTCTTCGCTCTGGAAGCCTATGGTACTGAAGTTCTGAATTTGTTCGATAAAGAGCTTATGCACAGCAGAAATTTTAGCCTGGTTCAGATCGTCGATCTGAGCCATTGCCATACCCACCTTTTGCACTTGTTTTGGCTCTAGGTGTTTTAAAATCTGTGCAGCGTCCTCTTCTGACAAACTCAGCAACAGGATGGCGGCTTTCTCCACGCCATCTAATTTGCCTACGTCAAAGCTCGGCTTAGTGGTGGTTTCAACATTACTCATCTTCGGCTAACCAATTTTTAACGACCAGTGAGGACAATTCAGGCTCATTTGCCACCAGGGCCCGAACCGCTTTTAACAGATCTTCATCACCATGCAAGTCTGGCAACATCAGCGTACCATCTGCAGCAAAGCCAACAGATTTCGAATCAAACTCGCGGGTTAACATATCCATGGTTTCATCACCCAGATCCAGGCCACTGCTTAATGAAGATTCATCATAAGCTTCCTGCGTATCTTCTGGGTAAATCAGTTTCTTCAGCATTGGGCGAACCACAGCCACTATCAGCACTATGATAATCAGGGTACCCATCACCAGTTTTAACATACGGGCAAACCATTCCTGCTCGTAAATCGGTGGTTCTACAGCTTCAGCCATAATACTGCGGGCAAAAGGTACGGACACTACTTCTATAGTATCGCCCCGTTGCACATCAAAACCAATGCCGCCTTGCAATAAACGACGGATATTTGCAATTTCGGCCTGAGTACGAATTTGTGGTTCTGTCACAGTGCCATCAGCAGCCGTAGCGCCTGGTAGATAATCTACGGCAACAGAAACACTGATCCTGCGTATTTGGCCGGATTGTTGAGTCGAATGGCTGATGGTGGTATCCAGCTCATAATTACGGGTCATTTCTTTGGTATTACGACCTGGCACCACAGCTTTACTGGCATCAGCGCCAACAGCTTGTTCAGGAATTGCGCTATTTAATGGTGGCTGATTGGTTAACGCACCAGGTATACCGCCTAAACCACCGCCCACGCTGTTTTCTTCAATACTCATTTCACTACGCACTGCTGGCAAATCCGGGTTAAAGCGTTTTTGCGTTTGCTCAACAGCAGTGAAATCCATCAGTAAATCGACCTGAGCTGTGTAGTTATCGACTCCCAGCACAGGAATTAAAATGGAGTCAATTTTCTGACGATATTCTTCTTCACGGGCACGTTCCATTTCGTATTCTTTACGACTACGGGCAGAGGAAGCATCCTGTGAACCGCTATTCAGTAAACGGCCATTTTGATCCGTCACTGTGACACGGCTTGGTTCAAGACCTTGCACTGCAGAAGCCACTAAATCGACGATGGAGTCCACTTCGCCTTCTTTTAAACTTTTACCGCCTTTGACGGACACCATCACTGTGGCTGAAGGCTGCTTTTCACGACGAGCAAAAATATTCTCTTTAGGAATAGCCAGCAACACGCGGGCTGAAGCGATACTTTGGAATTGTTCAATAGTGCGAGCCAATTGTTGTTCACGGCTGTGTTTTAATCTTTCCATCTCCAGACGCTGACTGACACCAAAACCGCTGTCCTGCATCAGTATTTCATCGCCTGTGGTTTGTTCTTGTTGCAAACCAGCGCGGGCCAATTGCAATTTGATATTCTGGTACTCTTTACCAGACACCATCACTACCTGACCTTCGAGTTTGTAATCAACTTTCTGGCTATCCAGATAATCCAGAGTTTCAATCAGCTCTTTGGTTTCAAAGGTGCCTAAAGGCCGCATATCAGGTTCACGGGCCCATAAAATAATTAGTACAGCTAATGCAATACAAATGGTTAAAGCGACGATCAGACTGATCTGCCGCACCATATCCATGCCACCACCCATAGACCCCAGGAAGCCAGATTTCTGCTCCTGTTGCACCGGGGTGTTGCTGCCAAAATCATCTGACGATATTGTCAGTTCAGTTGAGGTACTTTCTGCCACGTTTTATTCCCCCGCCTTAGACTGGCATCGACATAATTTCTTTATAAGCTTCCACCAGCTTGGTTCGCACCTGCACTGTGGCTTCAAAAGCTAAAGAGGCTTTTTGCCCAGCCAGCATGGCCTGAGCCAGCGACACTCTTGGGTCGCCCATTTCAACGGCAGTGCTGAGTTGACGGCTCTCGCCCTGTAACCCATTCACCTTGTCCAAAGCACCTTTGAGCATGGCGGAAAAATCAGATTGACTGGAATTTTGCTCAGGGATAGCCGGAATGGCCAATTCAGAAGGCACACTCCGGGCTTGTGAAGCGAGGGATTGAAGTTCCTGATAAAGACTGTGACCTTGACCTTGAATGTTCATCTGCTGTGACCTGTCAAAATATTGCTATTACTACGATTAATAGAGGTAAAGCAGATATCGTGCCAGAATTAAAACATTTAAAATCAGATAGTTAAGCACATAAAAATGGGGTCAGATCACATAAGTTACACATAACCTATGTGATCTGACCCCATTTTGACTTAAGCGGGTAACTGAATACCGGATTCACGCATTCTTGCCAGTTTGTACCTTAAGGTTCTGGCACTGATGCCAAGCCGTTCAGCCACTTCTTTGCGGCTGTTGGCACAGGCACGCATAGTTTCCAGAATAATACGGTGCTCCTGCTCATAGATCTCAGACTTAAAGACACTGACATCCAGCTCGCCTGCCTGAGCTAAAGGCGCATCAGGCATGCCATCCATCATATTGGGTGCGGATTCGAGCAGAATATCAGCCGCATTAATTTGCTCGCCATCACA
>JAHIWM010000276.1 GCA_018815765.1 Gammaproteobacteria bacterium
CAGGCTGTCGCGTTCTTCAAAGGTTTTATCCAAATCCAGTTTACCAATCTCAGAGCGCATGGAGGTTTGCGCCAATTGGATCACCGCATAGACATAATTATCAATGCCATAGGATGCTTTGTAAGGTTCCATCACTTTGATATACAACACACCGTCTATCGTCAGGCTGATATTGTCTTTGGTGATAGCTGACTGGCTTGGAATATCAAAAGCGCTTTCTTTGAGTGACACCTTGTAAGCAATACGATCGATAAAAGGGATCACAAACTGCAAACCTGCAGTCTGGGTTTCATAATATTTACCAAGACGTTCAATGATATAGGCCATATTCTGCGGCAGTATCACCACAGTTTTGCCAATCAGTATCAGCACCGCCAACACCAAAGCGCCGGTCACAATTAAATTCGTTTCGAGCATAACTTATCCTTAAGGAGCCACTATTAAATCTGGCTTATAGCTTAACGGATTTTTCCGGTCTTTAAAGAATAACATTCAAGTTGTTAACAATTAATCTCCAATTTAAGTCCTGTGATCACAGCAGGCGTAACACCAGGCCAATAAAATTAGGCCTTTATGGCACACAGCTTTACACTAAACAGGTTGATGTATTGAGGGTTAGTCATGAAGTTGTCTGTTGTGGTGCCGGTTTGCCTGCTTTTTCTGTGTTTTTTAACGCGAGCGGCCCCAGAAACTCCGGATCCATTATTGATCGCCAAACCACGCTCTGAATTTGATATGAATCATCAGTACTACACCAGCTTATTAAAAAAAGCTCTGACCAAAGCAGCTGCCGGGCGCAAAGTGCCTGATTTCAAAACTACTTTTGCGATGGAGCAAGGCCGTGCTTTGCGCGAATTGGAGAAAGGCGAGTTTCTGGATGTATTTTGGGTAGGCACAGATCTGACAAAAGAACAGCAATTCCGCGCTATCCGTATACCGCTGGAACGCGGCCTGATGGGATTCCGTAAGTTTATTCTGCGCAAAGACTCTATAGCAAAATTTAACTCAGTCCGAAGCCTGCAACAGTTGCAACCACTGACCGCCTGCCAGGGCGCCTTCTGGCCTGATGTCGACATTATGCGCCACTCAGGTTTAAAGGTTGAGGAAGCCCCTGTTTACGAAAACATCTTTAAACAAATGGTGGCTAAACGTTGTGACTATTTCCCACGAGGTTTACATGAAGGTGTGATTGAACTGGAAAAACGCCAGGCTTTGTATCCGCAATTAGTGCGTTTTGACAATTTGATGCTGCATTACCCTTTTGCCGTGTACTTTTTCACCCGTAAAGAAAACGAAGCTTTGGCTTTGTGGATAGAACAAGGGCTGGAGCAAATGATTGATGACGGTGAATTGCTTCAGCATATGCAACAACAGGAACTCACCCATCATGTATTTCCGCTGCAACATAAAACCACAGATCAATGGATCAGTATTAAAAACCCACTGTTAAGCCCCGATACCCCAGTGCAGAACAGCAGATACTGGTTTCAACCTGAAGACTTTAAGGCCGCGGGTAAGTGAGATTGGTTAGTTGTGTCAAAGCTGACTTCAAGTCATTTTTCAAAACGTACCACTGACTATGCTGGTTTAATTCTGACGAGCAAGCTGCGGCAAAAAAGACATTTATGAACCTAAACATAACTTTGTAAAAACAATTAAAACAATGACATACACATTATTTTGCATGCTACAGCCATTGTGCATCTGGCTTAGCTACTTGAGACCACACTTCACCACAAAGCTCCCATTTCTTCTCAACTGTTTTTGACATAAATTTCACATTTGAACTGGCAGACTTGACCTTCAATTACAGCAGTCGCCGGCAGGGTTACCGCGCCGGAACTCAATAACTGCGCTCAGCAAAAATGGAGGTCAATCATGTGGAAGAAAATTTTAGCCGGATTGGGACTAGTGGTGCTGTTGATTGCTGCCGCCACA
Source organism: Gammaproteobacteria bacterium (assembly GCA_018815765.1). Lineage (GTDB taxonomy): Bacteria > Pseudomonadota > Gammaproteobacteria > Enterobacterales > Alteromonadaceae > Pararheinheimera. The sequence goes on from JAHIWM010000276.1 coordinate 1,939, forward strand.
GTCTGGCTCTGGAGTTTAATCGACACCAGTCAGGCTGCAACCGATGTTCGCACCAGTAAAGCCGGGCAGATTGCGTATTTGCAGCAGTCGCTGGCGGCGCAAGCCGATATGCCCCCCCGCGGCAAAGTATTAGCCGTGGTCACCAGCACCGCGTTTTATCCGCCTGCAGTGGTGGACGGAAAAACCAAAAAAACCGGCTATGAGCTGACAGAACTATCGCGGTTTTATTGGGTGTTACTGGCCAATGGTTTTGCCGTAGATATTGCTAGTCCGCAAGGTGGCGACGCGCCAAGGGTGCTGGATGACGACGATATGGCGGAATTTGATTACGCCTTTTTAAACGATGCAACAGCGATGCAAAAAGCCCGCAATACCATCAAACTCGCGGACGTGAACCCGGCAGATTATCAAGCGATTTATTTTGTCGGTGGCAAAGGCGCCATGTATGACTTCCCGCAGGATCCGGATATTGCCCGGCTGGTGCAGGCGATGGTGGCACAACAAAAACTGGTACTGGCCGTCTGTCATGGCCCGGCCGCTTTGGCTTTGCTGACCAATAGCGACGGTACGCCCTGGCTGACCGGGAAAAAAGTCACCGGCTTTACTAATGCTGAAGAATTACTGCTGATGAGCGACGCAGAAAAACGCTTTTCATTTTTACTACAAAGCAAACTTGAACAACAAGGCGCGTTGTTTGCTGAAGGCCCACGTTATTTACCCAATCTGGTGATTGATGGGCAACTCATCACCGGTCAAAACCCCTGGTCGGTGTGGCAGCTGGCCGAAGCGACAGTCCGGGCTTTGGGGGAGGAGCCACTGCCACGACTCGCCAGTGCGGAAGAACGCACCATGCAATTGCTGCAAACACATCAGAGCCAGGGACTTGCTGCCGCGCAGAGTCAAATCGAAAGTCTGCAGGCAGATGGTCCATTACAACGCAATTTGGTGGTGATGATGGCGCTGGTTGGCGCCATGGCTGGTGAATGGACACAAAGTGTCTCGTTGCTGCGGCTGACACAACAGATCAAAAATCAGCAACAGATGCAACAACCACAGCAATAAGGGCAAATAGATGGATTTTTTTCCGCTGCATATCCCGGCAAAGACTCTGATATTTATCCGGCACCCACTGATGTTATTGCTGTTGCTGTTGTGTTTGACCGGCTGCGGCATTGCCAATAATTTACGCTTGCGACAAGCCAATGATGATCTGCAGCCACAGTGGAACAGCAGCGAGGCCACAGCACAACTCAAGGCTGAATTTAACGGCTACAAACCTTATATCCGGGTTTTGGTCAATGGCACAACTGAACTGAAACTTCTGCTCGATACCGGAGCAAGTTTCTCATTGTTGTGGGACACCGCGCCAGTGCGGCAATTGCAGCTGCAGCAAGGCTATCCGCTTGAAGTCGGTGGTTTTGGTCAGCAGCAAGACTCTGCAGCCTTCCAGACCGAACTGGCATCGGTTGCAGTGGGACCGGCCTTGTTTGAAAAAGTGCAGGTGGCGATGATCCCGATGGCCGGTACCGGATACTTTTTAACGCCAGAAGAAGCTACTTATGATGGCGTGATTGGTCATGATCTGCTCCGGCATTTTAGCTGGGTGTTTGATCGCAGCGCCGGGCAAATTAGCCTGTCGCCGCGGCCTTATCTGGCGGCCAAAAATGAACAAATGCTATCTTTTACCATCTCCTGGCGTAAAGTGGTGGTGCAAAGTTCGTTGCAGTTCAACAGTCAAACCCGCATCGACAAAGAACTGCTGCTCGATACCGGTAGCCGGCATTATCTGAAAATCAATCAGGCCTATCTCGACAATCAACACATCCAACTGGATGACAAACTGCGGGAAGGTGCTGATTTTGGCATGAGCGGCTGCCACTCCAATCAGCGCGGAAAAATCACTGCATTGCTGCTCGGCGATCAAACCATGGCACAGGTGCCAGTTAATATTCTGCCGGCCGATGATGAAGATGACTGGTGGCTGGTCGGTAGCGGTGTGCTGATGCAGCACAGGTTGGTGCTCGACTATCTTTCACAACGCTGGCTGCTGCAGCCACTGCCACAACAGCCGTTTCAGGCGCGGTTTAATCTGACCGGCCTTGAGCTTCGCAAGCTGCAGAGCGGTCGGTTTATCGTGCGCGACAACCTCAATCCGGCGTTACAAGGCTGGCTGAAAGTGGGGGATGAAGTGCTGCAAATCAATGGCATCGCCTCGGCAGATATCAGCAAGCTGGCTTGGCTGGGCTTGAGTAGCAAAGCAGGGTCTTTGACATTGTGCCGTGCGGCTGCGGATTGCAGGAGCATCAAACTCACTGCTGATTGAGGGCTGGTTAGGGGCAAGAGGCAATAACTCACCCAGAGAAATGGCTGCCCCACCATCCACTTCAACCAACAATTGATATCTGGTCGGATTTCAGTTATTTCTAAACTAAGATACTTCAGGATCTATTGTTATGCTGCAAGCTACAGAAATAGCTGATCTTATTTTAAAAGGCTTTCGCCGCCATTTTGGCTTATTTCAAAAAATCACTGCGTTAGCCCAGCAAGGTTTTGCTCAGAAAAACTGGCTGGAGCTGCAACGTATCAGCTCGGAGCGTATTTCCTACTACGACTTGCGGGTGAATGAAACCCTGGCCTTGCTGCAACAAAAGCTGACTGGGGCAGAATTAAATGAATGCCTGTGGCAACAGGTGAAGCAGCAATACCAGCAGTATTTGTTATTTCATCCTCAGGCTGAGCTGGCTGAAACCTTTTACAATTCTGTGTTTTGCCGTTTGTACGAGCGTAAGTATTTTCATAATCAGAATATTTTTGTCGAATCCACCTTAAGCAAACAACGTTTACCTGCGCCTATAGCTTCTGTGTATGAAAGCTATTTTCCGGCCCAATATGGCTTAAAACAAAGCATCAGAGCTATTGTTGCCAGCTTTCATCTACAGGCACCTTTTGTTGATTTAGAGCGTGATATCCGCCTTTTAGTGCGCACTTTTATTGGCCAGTCCAGCCATGGCCATTTTCCGGTGCATCTGGTGCGCTTTGATATTTTAAAGTCGCTGTTTTTCCGCAATAAAGCCGCCTACATTGTCGGCCGTGTGGTCACCCCTGACGGCCAGCAGCCTTTTATTATTCCGCTGTTGCATGATGACGATCAGGGTATTTATATGGATACGCTGATCACAGATCCACAGCAAATGACCATTATCTTCGGTTTTTCCCGCGCCTATTTTATGGTGGAAATGACTGTGCCTTCTGCATTGGTGCATTTTCTAAAAGAGCTGCTGCCCCACAAAACTCTGGCCGAACTGTATTCCTCTGTGGGCCTGCATAAACAAGGAAAAACAGAGTTTTACCGCGAACTGTTAACCCACCTGGATAAATCCAGCGACCAGTTTGTCGCAGCGCCTGGTATACGCGGCATGGTGATGATGGTGTTTACCCTGCCGTCTTTTCCTTATGTGTTTAAGGTCATTCGAGATAAGTTTGCGCCCACCAAAGAATTTGGCCGCGATACAGTCAAAGCCCGCTATTTACTGGTTAAAAAACACGACAGGGTTGGCCGTATGGCAGATACCATGGAGTACTCAGATGTGGCCCTGCCCCGCAGCAGATTCAGCCCTGAATTACTGGAAGAATTGCAGCAAAGCATAGCCGGCTCTATGCAGATTGAAGATGATAGGGTCATTATCAAACACTTGTATATAGAACGACGAATGCTGCCACTGAACCTGTATTTAGAGCAGGCCAGTTTCGAGCAAAAAAAGAAGATGATGGCCGATTACGGTCAGGCTCTGAAAGACATGATTGCTGCCAATATTTTCCCTGGCGATATGCTGCTGAAAAACTTCGGTGTGACCCGCCACGGTCGGGTGATTTTTTATGATTACGACGAAGTGCAGTACCTGCTGGATGTGAATTTCCGCTTTATTCCAAAAACCGATAACTACGACGATATGTTAAGTAACGAACCCTGGTATTCAGTGGGCCCCGGTGATGTATTTCCGGAGCAAATTACCACTTATGTGACGGCGCAAAACGATATCCGTCAGATGCTTATCCAAAGCCATCCTGAATTGATGGACGCAGGCTACTGGCAGCAAAAACAGCAACGTATTCGGGATGGCATAGTAGAAGATGTGTTTCCGTACCCACAAAGCCAGCGCTTTACAGCTTTGTATGCAACAGAGTATCAAAGCGACGCCAGCTTAAGTACAATGCCGCCGCCTGAGCAGGCATAGTGTCTGGCGGTAATCAAGGATAAGCTTTGTGTCTCATATCAATTCAGTGATGGCGCTGCGTGAGCGCGAACTAAAAAAAACCGTCCGGGTCTTTAATGCCCGCGGTAGCCGTGTGATCCGCTGCCCTTTGTGTTTATTGCCTGTGCCTGATTGCATTTGCGCCGCCAAACCACAAGCCTCCAGCCGCAGTGCCTTTTGTTTTGTGATGTATAAAGGCGAAGCTTATAAGCCGACCAATACAGGGCGATTAATTGCCGATGTTGCGCCGGAAAACTTTGCTTTTGTCTGGGACAGAACTCAGCCGGACCCGGAGCTTTTAGCTTTACTGCAAAACCCCCGTTACACCCCTATAGTGGTGTTTCCACAGCAATATGCGGCGCCTGAGCGTTGTATTGATAGGGTCAACACAGGCGATAAGATCCCACTTTTTGTCATGCTGGACGGCACCTGGCGCGAAGCAAAAAAAATGTTCAGTAAAAGCCCGTATTTGGATAATTTCCCTGTGCTTGGCATTCAGCCAGAGCAAAGTTCTTTGTATCAACTGCGCGAAGCGGCGCATGAACATCAGCTTTGTACTGCAGAGGTAGGTATAGCTGTGCTGGAACTGGCTGGCGATCATCAGGCAAGCGCAGATTTAGCGGCTTATTTCACCACCTTCAGACGCAATTATATTGCCGGTAAACCTCATTTAAATTTTGATCTATAACTGCCGCCAGCCAGGCCCCTGCTTCTAATGGCAGGTCATGACCTGCATCTGCATGCGTCAGTAAAGGTGCGTTTAACTGATTAGCCAAAGCCTGACTGCAACGTGGCGAAACCAATTGATCTGCCAAACCCGAAACTACAAGTACAGGACAGGCCGGCTGCTGAGTCACCTGAAAACGACTGGCAGCCCAAAGCTGGCGTAAAGCATTGATTCGACTGACTGGGTTTTCAATGGCCCATTGCTGCCACTGCTTTAAGACATCCGGCTGTAGTGGCGAATTTACTGTCATTTGCCATATCAGCTCTTCCCGCTGTAAGGGCCCAGCCAATAAACACAGTAATACTTTCAGATAGTTACGCGGCTGTAATCGCTGCCAGAATGGGTTTAGCCCTGCACTGCTGCTGTTAATCAGCGCCAGTGACTTGACCTGCTGTGGTGCTGCAAGAGCCCAGTCCAGCGCCAGCATTCCCCCCATAGAAATAGCCACCAGATGCACTGCTTTCCCCTGATACTCCGGATAACGTTCTGCCCACTGTTGTTGTAGCTGAGCACGTAAGGCCGGTACTGAAGTGGCAGAATTCTGCTGGTTTAGCACACCACAACCAGGTAAATCCAGCATGAATACAGGGCGTTGAAGTTGTTCAGTAAGCAAAGCCGGAAAATCCAGCCAATGCCTGCTTTCGCGCAATAAGCCGCGGATCAGCAACACAGGGGCTTTCTCTGAACTTAGTACCACAGTTCCATCGCCTCTTGTCTGAGCATGCGTGGATGCATCACCCGCCGCCACTGTTGATGGGACGCTGTAGCGGCAATCAGAAAATGAAACAAGGTTAAATGCGTCCGTAATACCCGTTTTACCCTGTGAGGTTTAACCGGATGAAACAAACCTAAACTGGACAATAACTGAAACGGATTTTTACGCACCCAGTTCCAGGAGCCCATTTCTAAAGTCAGAGGTAAAAATAAAGTGTCGTGCTGCAACGACTCGTCATATAAATAATCCCATAAATCACCATGACATAAATAGTGCAAAGACTGGGGTTCAAACTCGTAAGCCTGATGCGGGTAGCTGTCAAACAACAACTGACGCAGCCGGTACAGTTCAGCTAAATGTGGCAAAGGTTTACGGCTTTTGGCATAAGGAAACCAGAGACGGTCGACCTGGCCAAAACCTGAATGACAATCCAACACTAGGCTAAAAGGACTTTGAAACAATTTCTGCCGTACCAGTTCAAATAACACCAGACTTTCAGCTTCAGGTTGTTGTGGGTTACCTCTGAACCAGGGCAAGCGGGGAGAATACTGCTGCCCGCCTACTAAAAAAGCTGCTTTATCGTCACAATTAACCGGCGCGTTGCGCATTAAATCCACGCCATTGCCATTGCTGCGCCTGTGATTGGCCATACCCACAGGATTCACCATAGGCAACATTAAAACATTCAGTTGACTTAACTGATGCTGCAACCCATGGTCCCACTCCAGTCGTTGTAACAGACTTTCCAGAAAAGCAATCAAGACTGCAGAGCCTATACGCTCCAGACCATGCACTCCACCTGTCAGCAACAGTGTCGGTTTGGCGGCGTCAAATGCTGCCAGTTCAATTAAATAGCTTGGGTAGGAATGTGCTCCTGATTGAAAACGAGCCAGCTCTGTCGCTTTTACCGCAGCAGGTAAAGTGTCGATCAGTGCTTCCAGCCGGATGAGTTCAGGTAACAGAGAACGGAGTCTTTTGCTTTGCACAGTAAGAGCCAATGAATTGAATTCTCAACAGAATAAAAGCTTAAACTGGGATTGTTTGACTTTTTTTGATGAACTTTTAATGACAGCGGCTGCCTGAACAAACCCGGACAAAACTCTGGTAATACATCACCTTGCAGAGCATACTTTTATTAACCCTAAGAAGGAGACTATTATGCGTTTCGCCGTTGTACTGCTGTTAGTGTTACTACAAAGTGCCTGTGCTTATAGCAAAGTAGGTTCAGATGAATGGTGGTTTAACAGAATGCAACGCGACCACAGATCGCAGTGCAATCAGCTTCCCGCTCAACTGAAAGTGCAATGTCTGGAAAGGCAAAATGGCAGCTACGAAGATTATTTAAAACAACAAAAAAACCAGCAACAGCAGCCTACAGCACCAGCTTCTGAGTTAAAAAATCAATAAAACAACGCACTCTGGGATTTGCTTCCCCTTCGCTGTAATACACAGCATAAACCGGCATCAGTACCTGCTCTCTTAAATGTTCAAGCACAGGCACTAAGCGCCCTGCCCTGATGTCTTCCTGCGTCATAAAACCGGATAAACAGGCAATACCGTTGCCATGTAATGCCAGTTGCCGGACTGTTTCGCCGCTATCCGCTGACAGGTAAGGTGTAATTTTATAAAACTCACCCTCATGATCCCGCACAGGCCAGCGGTTTAAAGCATCAGCTGAACTAAAAGCAATGCAGCGGTGTTTTGCTAAATCAGCCAAGGTTTCAGGTATACCAAAACTGGCCAGATAGTCAGGGCTTGCTAACAAACGACGGAAACCTGCCCCTAATTTACGCGCCTTTAAACTGGAATCGGTCAACTCGCCAAAACGTATGGCGACATCAACCCGCTTTTCAATCAGATTAATAAAAGACTCGGAGGAATCTAAAGTCAGTTCTATTTCCGGATAAAGCGCCAGAAACTCAGACACCAGAGGTACCAGCTGATGCAAAATAAAAGGTGTGGCTGAATCTATACGCAATTTACCTGCAGGTTTGTGGCTTCTGTCCATTAAGAAATGATCAGCCTGACTCAACTGACGTAAAATACTGCTGGCCTGCTGATAATACCATTCGCCCTCAGAGGTCAGTCGTAAGCTTCTGGTGGTGCGCACCAATAAAGCCACGCCAAGGCGTTGTTCCAGCTGTTTCACTCTACGGCTAATTACCGAAGTCGCCTGGCCAAGCTGGTCTGCTGCCGCGGTAAAGCTGCCGGTTTTGACCACTGTGACAAAAGTATCCAGCTGTTCAGTATGCCCTGCCATTATTGCCTCCTAAGCAACAGATATTTGCTATTACCACTATTTTTCACAATAACAAATTCCAGCACACTGACGCCACTTTAATTCACCAGATCATAAACGGAGAACTGTTATGCCACTCGCTTTATGGGCCTTAACCTTAAGCGCTTTTGCCATAGGCACCACTGAATTTGTCATAGTGGGCTTATTACCTGTGATTGCTGCCGACCTGGCAGTATCTTTACCTTCTGCTGGCTTGCTGGTCAGTTTATATGCCTTAGGTGTAGCTATAGGTGCGCCAGTATTAACAGCCTTGAGCAGCAAAATGCCGCGTAAAGCCTTATTAATCGGCTTAATGGCGCTTTTTACACTAGGTAATTTGCTGGGTGCCATGGCACCGGATTATTACTCATTGATGCTTGCCCGGGTGCTGACAGGTATGGCGCATGGCGTGTTTTTCTCCATAGGATCCACTATTGCTACCAGTCTGGTGCCCAAAGAAAAAGCCGCCAGCGCTATAGCTTTAATGTTTACCGGTTTAACAGTGGCTTTGGTGACAGGTGTGCCTTTGGGTACTTTTGTCGGCCAATATCTGGGCTGGCAAGCGGTGTTTTACGCAGTTGCAGCTTTAGGTTTTATTGCCATGATAGGCTCGGCCATTTTGGTGCCAAACAACTTACCGCAACAAAAATCAGCTACTTTTGCTGAGCAGTTGCAGGTGCTGACTGAACCCCGTTTACTGATGGTCTATGCCAAAACAGCTTTGGGTTATGGCGGCAGCTTTATCGCCTTTACTTACCTTGCAGCCATATTGCAGGACGTGTCCGGTTTCAGCACAGACCATATAGCACTGCTGATGCTGCTGTATGGGGTTTCTGTGGCTGTAGGTAATATCTGGGGCGGAAAGCTCGCCGATAAACAAGGCCCTATAGCAGCTCTGAAGCTGATCTTTTTAGGTCTGGCGGCCGTACTGTTATTGTTAAGTTTTACCGCACCACATCCTGTGCTGGCCGCTTTAACCGTGTTGTTATGGGGCGCAGTAGCCTTTGGTAATGTACCCGGCCTGCAGCTTTATGTGGTACGTCAGGCGGAGATTTACACCCCCAAAGCCGTGGATGTAGCCAGTGGCCTGAATATAGCCGCTTTTAACTTAGGTATCGCCTTTGGTGCCTGGGCTGGTGGTTTAGTCGTCAGTCAGTTTGGTTTGATGTACACGCCATGGATAGGAGCTTTGATTGTGTTACTTGCTTTTGGCTTAACTCATATCAGCGGCAAATTGGATCAGAAGCTGATTGCACAAGCTGCCTGATCTCTGAAATGAACAAGCCTGACTTTAAAGGTCAGGCTTTTTCGTTAAATGAGCGCGATAAAAATCGACCATTTCATTTTTATCCGGTACCAACACCTGACCATCCTGTGCAAAACCCAGTTTCTGCAGTAAAGATTTAGAAGGCAGATTATCAGGAGATACGATGGCTACTACTGTTTTTAAAGCAGTGTGCTCCGCGGCATAAGCCAATACAGCCGCAGCAGCTTCATAGGCATAACCTTGTCCAAAAAACTCTGGCAGGTAGGCATAACCTAAATCCGTTTCTGTCAGAAAGTCACGTTTAATTAAGCCACACATCCCCATACTCTGGCCTTGTTGGTTTTCCACCAGCCACATGCCATACCCATGCTGCGCATAACTGGCGATAGCGCCTTGCTGCAGGTTGTTTTCTGCATCCTCAACAGTGCGCACGCCTTTGTCACCTATATGCTGTAAAAAACTGGGGTCGTTATATAAACGCAGTGCAAAAGTAGCGTCACTCAGTTGAAGTTCACGTAAAGTTAAACGCGCAGTTTTACAAATCAACTCAACCTCCTATTTATATAAATGATACGTCGAAAATGTGCTCCTGCATTTCCGACGTACCGTACATCCTGTACATAAAATAAGGAGCCATTTTCAGGCTCCTTATTGATCAGACATTTTTATTTACTTCTTTTCTTGCTGCTGTTTTTCCAGCCGCTTCTCCCAGAAAGTTGCGTTTTTAATACCTAACTTCACAGGGTCAAAAGTAATAGGTCCACCGTTCTTTTTCTGCTCTTCATAATCGCGTAAGCAGCGCATGGTCGGCTTGTACATAAAGAAGATAACCAATATGCCAATGACGTTTACCCACGCCATAAAACCTACACCCAGATCGCCAATATTCCAGATATAACCTGCACTGTTTACTGTGCCGTAGGCCACCATAAACATCAGCACCAGTTTGAACACAATAGTGGGTAGCTTATTGTTAAATATACGATTTAAGTAAGCAACGTTAGTTTCGGTAATGTAGTAATACGCCAGAATAGTGGTAAAGGCGAAGAAGAAGATAGCAAGGCCGGCAAAGACCTGGCCAAACTGACCAAATACACTCAGTAATGCCAGTTGGGTAAAGGCTGGAGAGGCCACTTCTGTTGCTGCATCAATATTCTGCAGTATCATAGTGCCAGTACCTGTTACTGCATTAAAATCTTCAGTTTGCACGTTGTATTGCTGAGTGATCAAGATCATTAAAGCTGTTGCGGTACAAACAAATAAGGTATCCACATAAACAGAAAAAGCCTGCACTAAACCTTGCTGGGCAGGATGTTCTACCTCTGCTGCAGCGGCAGCATGCGGACCAGTGCCCTGAC
>JAHIWM010000277.1 GCA_018815765.1 Gammaproteobacteria bacterium
GCCTTTAGCTGAGGCGAAAGCGCTATGAATTTAGCCCAGCCTTTTATTCAGCGCCCTGTCGCCAGTGGCTTAATTGCCACTGCCATTCTGTTATTGGGTATGTTGTGCTGGCGCTTATTGCCGGTATCACCTTTGCCTGCGGTCGATTTTCCAATGATAGTTGTCACCGCAAGTTTGCCTGGTGCCAGCCCTGAAAGTATGGCCGCTACTGTGGCTACACCACTGGAACGGGCTTTAGGTAGCATTGCTGGTATTAACCGCATCAGTTCCAGCAGTAATCAGGGTTCAGCGCAAATTCGGCTGGAGTTTGATTTAGACCGTAATGTGGACGAAGCGGCGCGTGAAGTGCAGGCCGCTATTAATGCGGCTCGTAGTCAGTTGCCATCCGGTATGCCGGGCAATCCAAGTTACCGCAAATTTAACCCGTCTCAGGCTCCTGTAATGGCGCTGGCATTAAGCTCTGAACATTTAGCCTCCAGTGCTTTATATGATGCCGCCTCTACTGTATTGGCACAAAAACTGGCTGCTATTACAGGGGTGGGTCAGGTTGAAGTGACAGGCGCTTCATTGCCTGCAGTTCGGGTGCAACTGAATCCTGGCATGCTGACGCAATATGGTGTGGCTTTGGATGAAGTGCGCAGCGCGATCAGTGGTGCTAATGCCTCAGTGCCTTTGGGGGTGCTGGAAAGCAGCGATCAACGCTGGCAACTGGCGACCAGTCAGACCTTGCGTCAGGCATCGGACTATCAGAATTTAGTGGTGAAATACCTCAATGGCGCACCTATCCGACTATCCGATGTGGCTTTAGTGACAGACTCAACTGAAAACCGCTACAGCTCAGGTTTTCATAACGATAAAAATGCGGTGATTTTATTGATCAGCCGTCGTACCGGCGCCAATATTGTTGAAACCATAGACGCTATTTATCAACAAATGCCGCTGTTGCAGGCACTGATACCGGCAGATGCTGATTTGGCAGTGGTGATGGATCGCAGCCCTGTGATCCGCGCTACCTTAACGGAAGCGCAAATCAGTTTATTGATTGCTGTGGTATTGGTGGTGCTGGTGGTCTGGGCCTTTTTAGGCAGCCTGCGCAGTGCGCTGATCCCCAGTCTGGCTATTCCAGTGTCTTTGATTGGCTCTTTTACCGTGATGTATCTTTGTGATTTTTCACTAAATAATTTATCGGTGATGGCGCTTATTGTTGCAACAGGTTTAGTGGTGGATGATGCCATTGTTGTAGTCGAAAATATTAAACGCCATATAGAACGGGGTTTAACTCCTTTGCAAGCTGCTCGGCAAGGCGCCTCCGAAGTTGGCTTTACCTTGCTGGCGATGAATTTGGCTTTAGTGGTTATTTTCCTGTCGATTTTATTTATGGGCGGTTTGGTCGAACGTTTATTCCGCGAGTTTTCTATCACCCTGGCTGCGGCCATGATGATCAGTCTGGTGATTTCGCTGACCTTAACACCAAGCTTGTCGGCACTACTGCTGAAGGCGAAAAAGCCGGGTGAAGCAGAAAGCGGAGCTTTTCATAAGTTTCAGCACAAGTATCACCAGACGGTGAACTGGAGTTTAAGTCATTACCGCTGGTTTTTGGCCGGGTTAGTGTTGTTGTTTGCCGCCAACGCCTGGTTGTATACCCAGGTGCCAACAGGTTTATTGCCCGATCAAGACACAGGCCAGCTCAATGGTTTTGTCCGTGGTGATGATGGTTTTTCTTTTCAGATTATGCAGCCGAAAATTGAAGCCTTTCGTCAGCATATTTTAAAAGATCCGGCCATAGCGGATGTAACAGGCTCCAGTGGTGGTGATACAGGGTTGAGCAACAGTTGGATGCGGGTGAGGTTAAAACCTTTGGCTGAGCGCAAAATTTCTGCCCAGCAGGTGGTAGACCGTATTCGTGCTACAGCGCCTAAAGTGCCGGGTGGCATGGTGTTTATGAATGTGGATCAGGACATCCGTTTATCATCCCCTTTTGGCCGAAGTGACTACGAGTTGCTGATGTTATCCGGTGATTTGCAGCTGCTGCGTAAATGGAGCAAACAAGTAGCGGAAAAAATGCAGGAATTGCCGGAGCTGGTGGATGTGGATACGCCCAGCGGCGAAGATGCGCAGCAAATTTCACTGACCATAGACAGGGAAGCGGCACAGCGTTTAGGTGTCGATATGCGCACCATCTCTACTTTGCTGAACAACTCGTTTTCGCAGCGTCAGGTGGCGACTTTGTATGATGAGATGAACCAATACCGGGTGGTGATGGAGCTGACACCTGGTTATACAGCTCAGCCTGAAGTATTAAAACAGCTGCAACTGGTGACAGCGGATGGCAATAGAGTGCCTTTATCCAGTATTGCCAGTTATCAATACAGTCTGGCCAATGACCGTATCCGCCACGATGATCAGTTTGCTTCTGTGGGTATAGGTTATGGCCTGGCGCCCGGTGTGACTTTGCAGCAAGCCTCTGCAGCCATAGAAAACGTGCTGGCGCGTTTGATGGTGCCGACAGGTATTCATACCATCAATGGTGAAGATCAGCGCAACGCTATGTTTAAAAGCGGTGATCAACTCTGGCTGATTATTGGCGTGATTTTAACTGTGTATCTATTGTTGGGTGTGTTGTATGAAAGCACTATCCAGCCTATCACTATCTTATCGACTTTGCCTTGTGCTGGCTTAGGGGCTTTGCTGGCGCTTTATGTCAGCAATACCGACTTTAACCTGATCGCTTTGTTGGGGCTGTTTTTGCTGATAGGCATAGTGATGAAAAACGCCATCTTGCTGGTCGACTTTGCCTTGCATGCTGAACGTGATCTGGGTTTATCACCGAAAGAAGCTGTCGCTTTGGCGGCAGCACAACGTTTGCGTCCTATTTTAATGACCAACTTTGCCGCTTTATTAGGTGCTGTGCCATTGCTGTTTGGTATGGGCGAAGGTTCAGAGTTACGTCAGCCTTTAGGCATTACTATAGTAGGTGGTTTGCTGGTCAGTCAGTTGCTGACGTTGTACAGCACACCAGCTGTGTATCTGGCGTTAAGCAAATTCCGTCGGGCTAAGTCGGTAGAAGTGGTGTTGAATACAGCGAAGTAAAAGGTAAAAAAGGCTGAGGTTTTAGCTCAGCCTTAAGTGTTAAAACAGGCAAGGCCAACCGGGAATACGCGCCTTGCCCCGGCTTGCGCCTTAACTTGTCACTTTGCGGCTACGTAAGCCGAAGTAGCAGATGTAGATGTAACAAAATACCGGTAACACAAAAGACAAAGCCAGGCCAAAAGAGTCGGCCAGCATGCCCTGAGCTACAGGCACTAAAGCGCCACCTACTATGGCCAGACACAATAAACCCGCGCCCTGACTGGTGTATTTGCCTAAACCATGTAAAGCCAGACTGAAAATAGTCGGGAACATAATAGAGTTGGCGATACCTATAGCCAGAAGTGCCAATAAGGCCAGTTGGCCCTGACCTGTAATCACCAGCACCAGCAATAACATAGCGGCTGCGGCGTGAATGGCCAGTAATAAACCAGCATTCATACGCTGCATCAGTAAAGCCCCAACAAAACGCCCTACCATAGCGCCACCCCAATACCAGGCGACATAGTGCGCAGCGTCAGCTTCTGCCAGCCCTGTGATTTCAGGCAAGGCAATAAAGTTAACCATTACTGAGCCTATAGCCACTTCAGCGCCAACGTACATAAAAATGCCTAAAGCACCCAGCCACAAATGGGTGTAAGGCAGCAGCGATTTGATGGAGATTTTTTCTGCTGCTGTGGTGTTCTGAACTTCCGGCAACTTCAGGCGTGAAAACACAAAAGCCACAGCAAATAAGGCTACTGTCAGGATCAGATAAGGCAGTTGAACTGCATCTGCGCCTTCGGTGCTGTCGAGTTGACTCAGGATCAAAGCTGCACCAATCAGAGGCGCTACAGTGGTACCTAAAGAGTTAAAAGCCTGGGTCATGGTCAGGCGGCTGGAGGCAGTTTTTGGATTGCCAAGCACTGTGACATAAGGGTTGGCCGCTACCTGTAAAATGGTAATGCCGGATGCCAATACAAACAAAGCGGCTAAAAACCAGGCATAACTATGAAAGCTGGCGGCCGGAATAAAGTTTAGTGTGCCCAAACCTGCAATAGCTAAACCTATCACTATACCTTTCTGATAACCCAGCTTATTAATCAGCGCACCTGCGGGTAAAGACACGACAAAATAAGCACCAAAAAAGCAGAACTGGATCAACATAGCCTGAGTGTAAGTCAGGTCGAACACGGCTTTTAAATGCGGAATTAAAATGTCGTTCAGACAAGTGATAAAACCCCAGATAAAAAATAAAAAAGTAAGAGCAGGTAATGCCCAACTGCTGATTGGTGTATGGGTGCTGTGCACCTCTGTATTTTGAACACTTTGCATTCGATTCCCCGTCAGGCTGCCCTTTGGCAGCCTGTATTGTTATGGATGATATTTAATTTGCCGTACAACTCAGATCAGCTGTTGCTGTAGCTGGTGTCAACCTGATATTGGAGATACTCAGTTGATAAGCCGCTTCACTATGTAAAACAAATGGTTGCTGCAGATGATTCAAGGCTGCGCCTTTGGCGGCAAAACAACTTAAATCAATCACCACTTTGTGCCACTGGCCTGCTGCTTTGCTGCTGATAAGTTCAGCTAAATCCAAAGTCCCACCGCAACCCGAACCACAAGACTGGGCCAGAGTTACCGCAGCTGCAGGTTCCGCATTCCATTTCATATCGACCACCAACTGACCATAACCACTGGCATCCAGTGGCACAGCAGCTTGCAGTACCAGTTTGGCTTTGGAGTTAGCAGACCAATCCAACAGTAAGGCATCTTCCTGTTTTTGCCAGTTCACTGCGGCTAAATTCAGGCTTTGATCGGCACTCTTGGCTTTATTGCCGGTAACAGTTACTAAGCCCTGTTCATCCTGCAAAATCAGACTGTAACCTGAAGCCGGACGGCGCTCAAATAAACTTAAGCTGTCGTTGCTGGTGCTCTTCGCAGTGTTGATTTGCTCGGATAAGTCATTGGCCATAGTGATGTTGTCCTGATAAGTCAGGCCATAACCTAAAGCAAAAAGTGGATCATAGTTACTATCACCTTGATTTAATGGGGTTTGATCTGCAGTTTTTGGCCAGGAGAAAGGCAGTTTACCTTTAAAGTCATGTTGGATTTCACCAGCGGAAGTTTTGAATAACACTTCTGCCACAGCCTGACCTGCGGTACCTGGTAACCAGGCCGCTACAAAAGCATCGGACTGATTCATCTCAGGGTTTACCCATAAAGGCCGGCCTGTTAAAAATACAGTCACAACAGGAATACCATCGGCTTTGAGTTTTTTCAGTAATTCCAGATCGGTGTTTTTACCCGCCTGATAATCCAGAGTGCGAATGTCGCCATCAAATTCGGCGTACGGGTTTTCACCTATCACTACAACGGCAATATCGGGTTTTTGCTGATAAGACCCATCAAGACTCAGCTCGACTGTACCTTGTGCCGCTTCGACTTGTTGTTGTATACCTGAATAAATAGAGCGGCCATGCGGAAAGTCCGAATTGACATTGCCCGTACCTTGCCAGGTTAAAGTCCAGCCACCACTTTGTTTACCTATGTTGTCAGCACCATCACCTGTCACCAGTATTTTTTGCTTCGGCGCTAATGGCAATAATTGAGCATTGTTTTTCAGTAGCACTAAAGATTCACGCACGGCTTGAGCGGCAATAGCCTGGTGATCAGCATGACCAATCAGTTCGGCTTTGCCCGCTAACTCATTGTGCGCAGGGTTACCTTTTTCAAATAAACCTGCACGTATTTTGACTCTTAAAATACGGCTGACCGCATCATCTAAACGCACTGCTGAGATTTCACCTGCTTTGGCCTGCGCCAGAGTGTTTTTATACAGCGCTTTACCATCTTCCGGTGCCATTAATATATCCACACCGGCGTTGATAGCAGCGGCGCAGCTATTATTGGTGCAACCCGGCAGCTGGCCATGACCGTTCCAGTCACCCACCACTAAGCCATCAAAACCCATACGTTCTTTTAATACAGTGGTAAGCAGGTAATGACTGCCATGCATTTTTTCGCCGTGCCAGCTGTTAAAAGACGCCATCACAGTTTGCACACCAGCATCCAGGCTACTGATATAACCTTGTGCATGCAGGCGCACTAAGTCGGCTTCGTTTGTCAGCGTATTGCCCTGATCTTTACCGTTTTCGGTGCCGCCATCACCCAGATAATGTTTGGCTGTGGCAATTAAGCGGCCGCTTTGCATAAAGTCAGAGCCAACATTGCCCTGAA
>JAHIWM010000278.1 GCA_018815765.1 Gammaproteobacteria bacterium
AAACTGGGTCAGTTGGATAACCGTGGTAGCCACTTCTATCTGGCATTCTACTGGGCAGAAGCTCTGGCCGCACAAAGCAAAGACGCAGCGTTAGCTGCACAATTTGCTCCATTGGCCAAAGCTTTCACTGAAAATGAAGCCAAAATTGTGCAGGAATTAAACTCTGTTCAAGGTAAAGCAGTAGATATCGGTGGTTACTACAAACCAGACGATGCGTTAGCGTCCAAAGCTATGCGTCCAAGCGATACCTTTAACCAGGCATTAGCCGCACTGTAATTTTTTGTCAATTTGGTGAAGTAACCAAAAGGCGCCTAGTGCGCCTTTTTACGTAGATATTCCCCAAAGTAATTGATGTTGCAGCTAGGCGGCAAACGCGCGAGACCCCAGGAGCATAGTTGTCCTATGTGACTGGGGCGAGGAGTGCGGCCAACAACGCTGCAGCTTCAAGTACGAAGGGGAAAGAAAAATGCCGGCTTATGCCGGCATTTCATATATGGATAGTGAGCTTCATGACCTTATTCAGGTTTGTGACCTTCTGGCAGTGCGATATTTACTGCATGTAAACCTTTTGGGCCCTCAGACAGGTCAAACACCACATCCTGGCCGGCCTTCAGCGTACGGTAGCCATCCATGTTAATGGTTGAATAATGGGCGAAAATGTCTTCGTCACGACCATCTTCACGAATAAACCCAAATCCTTTGGCATTATTGAACCATTTCACTTTACCGGTAGCCATACTACTTCCTTCTCTAAGTTAGCTAAATTCTGTATTCTAAGGCGGAGCAACAGGGAGCTGCGGGCAGACTCCACCATTTACTGTAGATAATTTGTGCAGCTAGTCAAGTTTTTTACACCCTTGTAAAGGGGCGTTGCAGATACTATCTATAAGATAAGGGATACAGAGTGGCCGCAAAGCCCGTAGTGGCTTTGGGTCCAGTGAAAAAATTCATCAATGCAATTTTGATGCTTTGAACAGGCGTGGCTATAGTTTATGAGCGGTTATAAAGAAAACAATGGAACAGATCATGGAGTGGTGGAGAAAACCCGGCAACAGGTCAAACCCCCTTCTATGTATAAAGTGATACTTCACAACGACGACTATACTCCAATGGATTTTGTCATTGATGTGTTAACCCGGTTTTTTAATATGCAGTATGAAAAAGCCAGTGAAATTATGTTGCAAGTGCATTACGAAGGTATGGCGGTCTGTGGTGTATTCACAGCCGAGGTTGCGGAGACCAAAGTTCAGCAAGTGTCCATTTATGCGAAAGAGCACGAACATCCATTGTTATGCACTATGGAGCGGGCTTAACGCCAAACAACTGCTGTTGTAACTCAGGTGGATTAGGAGTGATGTTGTATGTTGAACAAAGATCTTGAGTTAACCTTAAATCTGGCGTTTCGGTTTGCGCGGGAAAAACGTCATGAGTACATGACGGTGGAACATTTATTATTAGCTTTATTGGATAACCCGGCTGCAGGTGACGCGTTAAAGTCCTGCGGTGCCAATATAGACCGTCTGCGACTTGATCTGTCGCATTTTATTGATTCAACCACCCCTTTGTTGCCAGAAGATGACGCAGACCGCGACACGCAGCCTACGCTCGGATTTCAGCGTGTGCTGCAACGTGCTGTGTTTCATGTGCAGTCATCAGGTAAATCTGAAGTCACTGGTGCTAATGTATTAGTCGCAATTTTCAGTGAGCAGGAATCACAGGCTGTTTATCTGCTGAAAAAAATCGATATCAGTCGGCTGGATATCGTCAACTACATTTCGCATGGTGTGATTAAAACCGAAAAAATCGAGCAGCAGGACGAGCAGCAAGATGAAAACGGTGATGTACAAATTGAAGAAAACAAATACCTCGAAAGCTTCACAGCCAATCTGAATGTGCTGGCAAAAAATGGTCAGATTGACCCATTAGTTGGTCGTGATATGGAGCTGGAGCGCACTATTCAGGTGTTGTGCCGCCGTAAAAAAAATAACCCGTTATTGGTGGGCGAAGCAGGGGTGGGTAAAACCGCTATTGCCGAAGGTCTGGCTTATCGCATTGTGAATAAGCAAGTGCCTGAAGTCATTGCCAATGCCACCATTTATTCGCTGGATATGGGCTCGTTACTGGCCGGTACCAAATACCGTGGTGATTTTGAAAAACGCTTAAAGTCGTTGCTGAAAGAAATCGAAAACGAAAAAGATGCAGTGCTGTTTATCGATGAAATTCATACCGTCATAGGCGCAGGTGCAGCGTCTGGTGGGGTAATGGATGCATCCAACCTGATTAAACCGCTGTTATCCAGTGGCCGTTTACGTTGCATTGGTTCCACCACTTATCAGGAATTCAAAAACATCTTTGAAAAAGACACAGCGCTGGTGCGTCGTTTCCAGAAAATTGATGTGGTTGAACCCAGCGTGGATGACACCACCCAAATTTTGCAGGGTTTAAAAGAACGTTACGAAGCCCACCATGGTGTGCGTTATACCCAAAAAGCGCTACGTGCAGCCGCTGAGTTGTCGGCCAAATACATTAACGAGCGGCATTTACCGGATAAAGCCATAGACGTGATTGACGAAGCCGGTGCCAGTCAGCGCCTGTTGCCTGTGTCTAAACGTAAAAAAGTCATTAATGTGCCTGAAATTGAACACATTATTGCCAAGATGGCGCGTATTCCTGAGAAGTCAGTGTCAGCGTCCGATAAAGATACGCTGGCAAACTTAGACCGTAACTTAAAAATGGTGGTGTTTGGTCAGGATGAACCTATTGAGGTGTTAACGTCGGCTATTCGTTTATCCCGCTCAGGTCTTGGCAACGAAGAAAAGCCTATTGGTAACTTCTTATTTGCAGGCCCAACAGGGGTAGGTAAAACCGAAGTCACTAAACAGCTGGCCAAAATTATGGGTGTTGAGCTGTTACGTTTTGACATGTCCGAGTATATGGAACGTCATGCGGTCAGCCGCCTTATCGGTGCGCCTCCTGGTTATGTAGGTTTTGATCAGGGCGGTTTACTGACAGATGCGGTATCAAAACATCCGTACTCCGTGGTGCTGTTGGATGAAATCGAAAAAGCGCACTCAGATATCTACAACATTTTGTTGCAGGTGATGGACCACGGTACGTTAACCGATAACAGCGGTCGTAAAGTCGATTTCCGTAATGTGATTTTGGTCATGACCACCAATGCGGGTGTGCAGGAGACGGTGCGTAAAACCATCGGCTTTAAACAGCAGGATCACAGCCACGACGCTTTAGCCGAAATTAACCGGACCTTTAGTCCTGAGTTCAGAAACCGCCTGGATGGCATCATCTGGTTTAAACATTTATCCCGCGACATTATTCTGCAAATTGTCGATAAGTTTGTCTGCGACTTGCAGGTGCAGCTGGATAAAAAACAAGTGTCGATGGAGCTAAGTGGTGTAGCCCGTCAATGGCTGGCCGACAAAGGTTACGATCAGGCGATGGGTGCCCGTCCTATGGCGCGGGTTATTCAGGAGCAACTGAAAAAGCCTTTAGCCAACGAGATTTTGTTTGGACGACTGGCGCACGGCGGTGATGTGCGGATCGATCTGAAAGGCGATGAATTAGAATTTGATTATAACGAAGAAGAAGCTTTAGTTTAATCACTACTTAGCTAAGCAAGTTAATACGAAAAAACCCGGCCTGGCCGGGTTTTTCTTTATGGAGCATAAAGCAAATAGCGTTAGCGCTATCTGGTTCCGTCAAATCTTAACGTTGACGGAACACGATGCGACCTTTGGTCAGATCGTAAGGAGTTAATTCAACAGTGACTTTGTCACCTGTCAGAATGCGAATGTAGTTTTTACGCATTTTGCCTGAAATATGGGCAATAACTACGTGGCCGTTTTCTAACTCGACCTTAAACATGGTATTTGGCAGGGTATCTAAGATAGTCCCTTGCATTTCAATTACGTCTTCTTTCGCCATTCAGCGTGCCAGCCTCTTATTTAAATTCATTAGTTCAAAAAACTGCCGCAGATTTTGCCGAAAAAGGGCAGATAAGTAAAGCAACATAGACAGATTTAGCTAAATGAGAGCCATTCTCCGGCTATAAAGCGTTGTTGTGGTAAAAATTTTGCCTTGTAACTCATTTTTTGACACTGCTGGATGTAGTAACCCAAATATACAAAACTGATGTTTTCTGCTTGAGCTTGTTCAATCAATGCCAAAATAGCTAGGGTGCCAAAGGCCAGCACATGGCCTGTCTGATAAAAAGTGTATACAGCAGAAAAAGCATCGGCTGTGCAGTCGACTACAGTCACAGCAACTAACTCGTCATCTATGTATTGTTCTAAACATTGTATTTTTAACCAGTTGGCTTGCCATAAATAAGCCATTTGCTCCGGACTTGTCGGGGACATTGAACTGCCGGCATGTTTGCTGTCGATATAAGACTGGTACAAAGCATAATACTTTTCTGTACAACTTTCGCTATCACTGAACTCTGTCAACTGATAGCGCCAGCTACTGCGTTTTGCTTTATTCCAGACCCGGCGCTGACTGCTGTTGAACTGAAACGTATTGCTGTCCAAACGTACCGACTGGCATTGCTGGCAGCCCTCACAATACGTCGTATAAATTTGCTCGCCGCTACGTCTGAAATTCAACGTCAGTAGCTGCTGGTAAAACTCTGCATCTAAGGGCTCATCCGGCAGAGTAAAAAGCAGTCGCTCCTGGCGGTCGGGCAGATAATTGCATTGTTGTTGCTGACTGACTCCAAGTTTTAAGCCCGACATCTTAAAACTCCAACTGAATATCCTGCACACGCCAGCTATCAGCCGGGCAGAGCAGGGCTTTATGATTGGCCAGTAAGGTCAGGTAAGTTCTGCGTGACAAAGGTTCTGCTCCTAACTGCTGTAAAAAAGGATTCATCATCTGACAATCAATATAGCCTGTGGCAAAAAAAGATAAATGCTGCTGTAAGGCCGCAAGCGCAATTTTTGCCGTATTGGGCAAAGTATTAAACATCGACTCACCACAAAACAGCTGGCCAACCATAACCCCATAACAACCACCGACCAATTCGCCTTCAGACCAGACTTCAATACTGTGGGCATGGCCTTGTTGATGCAAAGCAATATAAGCCTGTTGAATATCCGGTACTATCCAGGTGCCTTGCTGCGAAGCACGTGGTGCACTGCAAGCTCGGATCACTTGCGGAAAAGCTTTATTGATACTGATTTGAAAACTGGAATGATGCAGTAGTTTTCGCAAAGAACGGTTGGGTTTTAATACGCCGGGCTTAAAAATGGCGCGTTGTGACGGACTCCACCACAGCAGCGGATCACCGGGGCTAAACCAGGGAAAAATGCCGCTTTGATAGGCTTTGAGTAAACGTTGTGGCGATAAATCTCCGCCCATCGCCAATAAACCATCCGGTTCAGTCAGAGCCTGACTGACCGGAGGGAATTCAAGCGATGTCTCTGATAATTCGGGTAAATAAATCACCGCTATTTACCCTTTAAAGTTCAGCGATTTTATTTAGCTAAAGCGTCTAAATAACGCTCTGCATCCAAAGCAGCCATACAGCCTGTGCCAGCTGAGGTAATAGCTTGACGGTAGATATGATCCGACACGTCACCAGCAGCAAATACACCTTCAATACTGGTTTGAGTGGCGTTGCCTTCAGTGCCACTGTGCACTTTCAGATAACCACCGTTCATTTCCAGCTGACCGGCAAAAATATCGGTATTTGGTTTATGACCAATAGCGATAAATACACCAGCTACAGCCACATCTTCAGTCGGCTGACCGTTGGTTGATTTTAAGCGCATGCCGTTGACACCCATATCGTCACCCAGAATTTCTTCCAGTTCACGGTGCGTATGCAGAATAATGTTGCCCGCAGCGACTTTCGCCATTAAGCGGTCAACCAGAATTTTTTCCGCTTTAAAGGTATCGCGACGGTGCACTAAATGCACTTCTGAAGCGATATTGGCTAAATACAAGGCTTCTTCTACCGCCGTATTACCACCACCTACAACTGCAACTTTTTGATTGCGGTAAAAGAAACCATCACAAGTGGCGCAGGCAGACACGCCACGGCCGTTGTAGGTTTCTTCTGAAGGTAAGCCTAAATACTTGGCTGAAGCGCCTGTAGCGATAATCAGCGCATCACAGCTGTACTGGCCATTGTCACCGGTCAGAATAAATGGGCGCTGCTGGAAATCCACGGTGTGGATATGATCAAACAGAATTTCAGTGTTGAAGGTTTCAGCATGAGCTTTCATGCGATCCATCAGCGCAGGGCCTGTTAAACCATGCGGGTCACCCGGCCAGTTCTCTACTTCAGTGGTGGTGGTTAATTGGCCGCCCGCCTGCATACCTGTCAGCAGCACCGGGTTTAAATTGGCGCGCGCAGCGTAAACAGCCGCAGTGTAGCCCGCAGGGCCAGAACCTAAAATCAATAAACGGCTGTGTTTAATAGTGGACATGCATTACTCCGGCATTTTTCAATGGTGTATTCAGTTGAGTCGTTAATGGGGCCGATTTTATGGCATTGCAATAGCGAGATAAAGCACAACCGCATTTTTTCCAATTCAGGCTCTGGCAAGGAATCCATGCTATGGTATTGTTTGTTTACACATATTTGCTGTTGCTCCTCTGTTGAGGTTGAAATTGCACTCTCTTCTGCCTGCTTTTTATTGTGCCGGAGACCTGACGTAATGATGTTCAGGCTTTGCCATTTTCTACTGTTTATGTGGCTGTCAGGCTGCAGCTTTTTGTTGTCTGCTGAAACCCATTTTACCCGGCTTAGCGTCGATGATGGCTTGCCTAATGCCAGTATCTATCGGATTTTCCAGGACAAAGACGGTTACATCTGGCTAGGTTCTACCAATACAGGTTTATTACGCTACAACGGTTATGAACTGGAAGCTTTTGATGTACTACCGGCTTCGGTCAGCAACAATATGCTGGTGCCGGATATAGATGCTTTGGTGATGGATCAGAACAACCAACTGTGGATTGGTAGCTGGGGTATGGGCCTGAGCAGAGTAGATACCCAAACAGGAAAAATCTCTCATTACTCCGATAAAGCGGACAGTTCTATACCTTTGGTCAGCAATTACATACAAAGTTTACTGATGGATAAGTCGGGTGTGCTCTGGATTGGCAGCAACAAGGGGTTACAGCGGCTGTTGCCTGACGGTAGTGTGCAAACTGTAGGTGCTGCTGATGATACTCAGCCACTTATTCATCAACGTATCTGGGCTCTTGCCCAAACCGAAGATGGCACCATCTGGATTGCAACCAGCAATGGTCTTCATCAATGGACAGCTAAAGAAGGGCTTAGCGCGGTTTATCAGGCCTTTGGTCAGCAAAGCGTCAACAATGAAATGCGTAGCTTGTTTGCTTATGGCAACCAGTTGTGGGTAGGTGGGCGCAGTGCTTTGTTTCAGTTTGATCGCAGCTTATCTGTGTTTCGCGTTGTGCCTTTTTATGATGACGTTGTTAGCCCTATTGTTAATGTGCTGGAAAGTGATCAGCAGGGTAATTTATTGGTTGGAACTTTTGATGGCGTTTATAAAGTTTCGTTGACCTCAGGTTTATTTGAACCTTTTGCTGACAGCAGGCAGTTATTACCCGGCATTAATGTGCGTTCTTTGCTGGTGGACCGCAGCGGACTGTTATGGGTTGGCAGCAGAGAAAGAGGCCTGTTTTACGGCAGACATCAGCCTTCAGCCTTTACCGATTTGACCAGTTGGGGTGCACAAGCGGCCACGTTGGCGAAACAACAACTGACCGCCGTGAAAGTGGAGGATGACTTTTTATGGTTGGGCACAGCAGATCAATTTCATCAACTCCACAGAAAAACCGGCGTTGTATCATCTTTTGCCATGCCTGCCCGCGTCAATGCGATCACCAGAACCAGTCGGGGTGAGCTGTTTATAGGCTCGGACAATGGTTTGTGGTTATTTGACGAGAATAAACAACAGCTGTTGCAGCTTGATTCGGGTCAGAGGCCCAACAGCACCCAATGGCAAAATGTTCGGGATCTGATCAGCTTGCCAGATGGCAGTTTGTGGTTAGGTTTGTGGCAAAATGGTCTGATGCGCTGGGATCCAGCTGGCAATCATCAGTTCTGGTTGCAGGACATGGTGCAGCATAAAGTGGGTGATGCTGTGCAAGTGGTTCAGCAAATACAGGGGGAAATCTGGCTGGGTACCCGTTATTCAGGCATTTTTATAGTGGACCCCAAAAGTATGCAATTCCGGGCCTTGATGGATCTGCTGCCTGTTGAGCAAGCACTGGATATTCAATGTATTGCAGAAGGGCCCGACGATACCGTATTGATTTGCAGCCGAAACGGACTATTGACATTGGACCTGCAAAAGTCGGAAGTGAAAGGGTTGGGAGATACAATTCACTTGCCAAAAGCAG
Organism: Gammaproteobacteria bacterium; assembly: GCA_018815765.1. Lineage (GTDB taxonomy): Bacteria > Pseudomonadota > Gammaproteobacteria > Enterobacterales > Alteromonadaceae > Pararheinheimera. The sequence goes on from JAHIWM010000278.1 coordinate 8,398, forward strand.
AGTTATTGGGGGCTTACACTGATACACAAAAAAATATCTGGTTGTTGTCGGCCCAGGGTTTAAGCTTAAAGCCTTATCAGCAAGAACGTTTGATCACCTTCACTGAACAAGATGGCCTGAGTAACAGAGAAATGATTTTTAAGGCATTTTCTGTGTCAAAACGTGGCAACTTATATTTAGGGACAGCCGATGGTTTGGCCATAGTTAATGCTGAGCGACTCTGGTTAAATCAAGCAAAAACCAACACCCGTATTTCCGCTATCTGGATTGATCAGCAAAAACTTAAAACCGGTATTATGCAGGGGCCCTGGTCTCATATCCAATTGCAACCCGGTGAAAGTATCAGCCTGGAGCTGGCCAGCCTTGATTTTCATGATCCCAGACGCAATCAGTTTATCTATCAGTTGGAAGGAGTTGATAACGGCTGGCAGCAAAACACTGGCTACACCAAAGTGAACTACAACCTGCCGGAGCCTGGTCTTTATCAGTTTAAGGCTGTGGGGTCTAATCAGCATGGTTTATTTGCCGATAAACCTCTGCTTCTGACCATTGAAGTTTTGCCTTTGTGGTGGCAACGGAGCTGGGTACTGCCCGGATTAAGTGTCTTGTTGTTACTTATATTGCTGGGTGGACATGCTTACAGGCTGCGCCATATGCGGCAAATCAATAAACTACTGCAGCATTCTGTGCAGGAGCGGGCATATAACCAGACCGTACTGGAGACTATGGTCGAAGATCGCACTAAAGCGCTACAGGACAGCTCTGCGACTTTATCATTACGAACCCGGCAGCTAGAGATTAGCTTGTCGCAACTGGCCGAAAATAACAGAGAATTAAAGCGGCTGAATAATCTAAAAGATGAGTTTATTTCTACTGTCAGTCACGAACTTCGTACGCCTTTGACCTCTATTCGTGGGGCTGTCGGCTTGTTGGCCAGTAAAGCTGTGGCTGAAGATTCAGAGCATTACCAGCAGTTATTACAAACTGCGCTTGGCAATAGCGAACGTTTATCGCAACTGATTAATGACTTACTGGACTTACAAAAGTTTGAATCCGGTAATTTTAGTTTGGTTTTTGATACAGTGGATATGAAGCAGTTGGTGTTGCAGGCGCTGGATGGCATAGCTCCATTCGCAGTCAAGTATCAGGTGACTTTCCAGACTAAGCTTGCTGACTGTCAGGTGATGGCAGATCCAACCCGAATAAGGCAAGTGGTCGATAACCTGTTATCCAATGCGATTAAATTCTCCAGCGCTGGTCAGGCTGTGCTTGTTCAGTTAACCGACCTTGGAGAGCGGATTCGTTTTGAAGTACAGGATCAGGGCTCTGGCATTCCCGATAATTTCCGCAATCGTATTTTTGAAAAGTTTTCTCAGGCGGATGGCTCGACCAGCCGTAAAGCAGAAGGCACAGGGCTTGGCTTAAACATCTGCAAGACTATAATCGGAGCTCACCACGGTGAGATAGGTTTTGACAGTCAACCAGAACAAGGCGCTTTGTTCTGGTTTGAATTGCCAGTACAACAGCTTTAAATAACTGGCTGCGGCAGAACGTACCAATACACCGCCAGAAAATGACAAACACTGCCTGCGAGCACAAATAAATGCCAGATCAGATGGTGCATAAACAAGGTTTTTTGCACGTAAAACAGCACACCACCTGAGTAAAATAAACCACCGGCCAGTAACCACCACATGCCTGCTGCCGGTACATGAGTCAACATAGGGTCAATGGCGACAACCACTATCCAGCCCATGATCAAATACAGGGCTATAGAGAGTTTCTGATACTTAGCACCGGTAAAGAGTTTTAACAGCACACCAGCAAAAGCAATACTCCAGACCAGGGCAAATAACCACCAGCCCCAGTTATCTCGTAAACTGACTAGCGTAAAAGGAGTGTAGGTACCGGCGATCAGGATAAAAATAGCCGAATGATCGAGTTTTCTCAGCCAGAGTTTATGTTTCAGATCCTGCACCGAGTGGTACAAAGTCGAGCTGCCGTATAACAAAATTAAACTCAAACCAAATACCCAACTGCTGACCTGACGCCAAAAGTCGGTATTAGCCGTGAGTTCCACCATCAGATATAAGCCCACCAGACTGGCTAAAACTCCAAGCCCATGGCTTATGGCATGGCTTAATTCTTCTGATGCACTGTAGCTGGTGGCGGCTTTAATACTCTGCACTGGGTTCTGACCTGCTGAAAACGGACTAAGGTGTTGAAAACGACATGGTAACACTGGCCTGATAAAAGCAACCAGCGCAATTCGTTATTTTCTATGGATAAAGGTAAACTAACGACCTTTGTGATCTTGTGGTGAAATTAAGTTTTTATGAGTGTGCTTCTTGTTGTGGGTTACGTCTGGCCTGAACCTAAGTCCTCTGCTGCTGGCAGCCGGATGTTATCTTTGCTCTCTATGTTTCGCGCTCAGGGCTGGACAGTTATTTTTGCCAGCCCAGCCGAAAAAAGCCCACACCGTTTTGATTTAAGCCAATGGCAGATCAGTGAAGAGCAAATTCAGTTAAACGACAGCAGTTTTGACGAGCAACTCAAAGAGTGGCAACCCGATGTGGTGATGTTTGATCGTTTTATGCTCGAAGAACAATTTGGCTGGCGGGTAGAGCAACAGTGCCCCAATGCGCTGCGGCTATTGGATACTGAAGATCTGCATTTTTTACGTTTAGCCCGCCAGCAGGCTTTTAAAGCGGGCAGGGACGTGACACTGCAGGATTTGCACTCTGAACAGGCGCAACGTGAAAT
>JAHIWM010000279.1 GCA_018815765.1 Gammaproteobacteria bacterium
ACAAAAAACTCGTCAAAACACAAAATATCGGTTTCAGCTTTAAAGCGATCTGCCACTACTTTTAACGGATCGGACACGCCTGGCAGGGATTTTAACTCCTGATGCACTTTATGCATAAAGCGGTGAAAGTGAATACGCAACTTACGCGTGCCAGGCAGACATTCATAAAAGGTATCCACCAAATAGGTTTTACCCCGCCCTACTCCGCCCCAGAAATACAGGCCTTTCAGTGGTTGTGCTTCTGGCTTTTTCCCCAGCAGTTTATCCAGAAAACCTTGCTTAGCAGGCTTTTGTTGCACAAATTGCTGATACAGACGTTCCAGCTGCTGCACCGCATTTTGCTGGGCCGCATCAAACAGAAAATCATCTCGTTGCAGGTCTTGTTGATATTTTTGCAGTGGTGTCGTCATGCTGGATATTGAAAAATAAGCCAATTAACCCTAAATAATGGTCGTAATAGTAACATGCCTTACCACTCTGGATAAGAAGATAGGTTAAACTATTGTTGAACTAACTAATTTTTCAGGAGTTGTTATGACTGTTACTTTTGCCTTGGCCTGGTTAGTAGCTGGCTTAGTGGTTGGCATAGTGGCAACCCGCTTGTATTGTTTGCGTCAATTTAATCAAAGCAAACTGCAGGTGGAGCTAAACGAAACCAAACAACAGCTGCAGCAATATCGTAGCGATGTCACTGAACACGTGGAAACGACTCATCAACTGATGAGCCAGCTTCATGAAAACTACGAAAAAATTGCCCGCCATATGGCTCAGACCAAGATGCAGTTGATCGAAAGACCAACTTTTGACAACCGTAGCGAGCTGAATTATTTCTCAGCAGACACTACGGCACAAATACGCCAGTCGATCCATAAGCTGGATGAGCGTCGTAAAGTGAAGGATGAACCATCCTATCAGCCATTGGATTATTCCAATACGGCCAGTGGCTTAATGAAAAATAAAACTGAACGAAACTCATCTGACAACTGAACTTTTCGACTGGTAAAGCATTCTTAGTGGCGTCATCTGTACCTTAGTGAAGTCACTTGTACGAAGGAGCATTACCTCTATGAAGTCGCAGTTATCTTTAGTTAGTATCAGTATTTTAGCCTCCTTACTGCTGGCGCAGCCTGCGCCAGCTCAAGCTAAGTTGCCATTTTTTGGCGCTGGCGATCAGGAAATGCCTAGTCTGGCTCCTATGTTGGAGAACGTAACTCCGGCCGTAGTAAACATCTCAGTGGCAGGTAGCCGTGAAGTACGGCAGCGCTTGCCGGGCGCACTCGAACAATTTTTGGGTCGTGGTGGTGAATTACGCCAGGAACAACCTTTCCGCGGTTTAGGCTCAGGTGTCATTATTGATGCGAAAAAGGGCTATGTAGTCACCAACCACCATGTAATTAATGATGCATCCGAGATTGAAGTCACCTTAAAAGATGGCCGAACTTACAAAGCCAAAAAAATTGGCGAAGATCCGGAAAGTGATATTGCCTTATTGCAAATTGAAGCGGAAGACCTCAAACAACTCGAGTTAGCTGATTCAGACGGCTTACGAGTGGGTGATTTTACTGTCGCCATTGGTAACCCTTTTGGTTTAGGTCAAACCGTGACTTCAGGTATCGTCAGTGCTTTAGGACGAAGCGGCTTAGGTATTGAAGGTTATGAAGACTTTATTCAAACCGATGCGGCCATTAACAGTGGCAACTCGGGTGGCGCTTTAGTCAACCTGAAGGGCCAGCTGATAGGTATCAATACGGCTATCCTTGGCCCCAACGGCGGCAACATAGGTATAGGCTTTGCCATTCCTGCCAATATGATGAAAAATCTGGTGGCACAATTTATCGAATTCGGCGAAGTCCGTCGTGGTGCTTTAGGTGTTAGTGGCCGCGATTTAACTGCCGAAATCGCCAAAGCCATGAAAGCTAAAACCAGTAAAGGCGGTTGGGTTGGTGAAGTAGTACCAGGCTCAGCCGCTGACAAAGCCGGCCTGAAAAGTGGCGATATTATTACCCATCTGAACGGCAAACGTATTGAGTCTTTTACTGAGTTGCAAGCGAAAGTAGGCACTTTAGGTGTCGGCAAAGAAATTAAGCTGGGTATATTGCGGGAGGATAAAGAACTGACTTTAACCGCAAAACTTGAAGCCAAAGACGTGAGTACAGCCTCCGCGAAAGTAATACATCCTATGCTCGACGGTGCAAGTTTAGCTGATGGAAAAACACCGGATGGTGAAAACGGTATAGTGATTAGTGAGGTCGCAGAGCGTTCACCAGCAGCCGCTTTAGGGCTGGAGAAAGGTGACGTCATTGTAGGTGTGAGTCGCAGCCGGGTAACGACCACCAAAGAACTGCGTGATATTCTGACCAAAAGCTCTGGGGTAATAGCGCTTCAAGTGCAACGCGGTAACCGTATCCTTTATGTATTAATACGTTAACTTTTTGCAGTAGCAAGCCTGTGGCTTGCTACTGCAACTTCCGTTTTAGTGTTATGCTTGCAAAATCTTTTAGTTTCTTAATTTCTTCCAGTGCCCAAACTTCTGATAAGTCTATTAAAAAGTGTCGCTTATGGTCTGGCAATTGCCATGCTATGGCTGGTGTTTTTCAGCCAGAACCAAGGACTGAACCTGAACTTTTGGCAACAGAAAGAACAACTGCCTGCACCGGTCTCCTATTCTAAAGCGGTACGTGCCGCCGCACCTGCCGTAGTTAATGTTTATACCAAAAGCACCACTCAGGACCCTCGTTCTTATCAAAATAGGACGATAGAGCGCCAGGAGTTGGGTTCCGGCGTGATTATGAATGCTCAGGGTTATGTGCTGACCAATTATCATGTGGTGTATGGCGCAGATCAGATATCAGTCGCACTGCAGGACGGTAGGGTTTTTGATGCGGTATTGATTGGTCAGGACCAACTGACAGACTTAGCTGTGTTGTACGTAGAAGCCGATAACCTACCAGTTATTCCGCAGGATGCCAGCTTAGAGCCTCAGGTTGGCGACGTAGTGCTCGCTATTGGCAACCCTTTTAACCTGGGTCAGGCTATTACCCAAGGTGTGATCAGTGCAACAGGCCGTGCTGGCTTAAGCCCTGCCAATGGCTACGCGGACTTTATGCAAATGGATGCAGCTATTAACGCCGGTAACTCTGGCGGTGCTCTAATTAACAGTAATGGGGTTTTGGTCGGTATCAATACAGCAGCTTTTCAACGCCAGCGTAATCAGGATATTCAGGGTATATTTTTTGCGGTGCCTTACCGCTTAGCCAGCAATGTACTGCAGAAACTCATCCAGCATGGCCGTGTGATCCGCGGCTATTTAGGTGTTAGCGGCGATCCTGTGGTCAATCCGGCAGGTGACCTGATGATATCCACAGCGCAAACCTTGTTTGGTGTCAAAATCAGCGCTATCGAGCCTTTAAGCCCTGCAGCTATAGCGGGTTTAGAAGTTGGCGACATACTGCAACAAATCAACGGCGTGACCTTAACCAGCGTGCATCATGCTCTGGATTTGATTGCAGAAACCCCACCTGATACCACCTTACAAATGTCGATTGAACGCAGTGGCAAGGCTTTGACTGTGCCCGTGGTGATCAGGGAGCTTAATTAGAAAATGGGGTCAGATCACATTGTTAACAGTTAACAATGTGATCTGACCCCATTTTTATACATTATGCAGGGGCATTGATCCGCTGGATATTGGCACCTAAGCCTTTGAGCTTATGCTCAATTTGTTCGTAACCACGGTCGATATGGTAGATACGATCAACCACTGTCTCGCCTTCTGCGACCAAACCTGCGATCACTAAGCTGGCAGAAGCTCTTAAATCGGTCGCCATGACCTGAGCACCCGTCAACTTCTGGGTATGTTTAATCAAAGCTGTATTGCCTTCCAGTTGGATGTCAGCGCCCATACGTTGCAACTCAGGTACATGCATAAAACGGTTTTCAAAAATAGTTTCAGTGACCATACCCACACCTTCTGCCAGCACATTCAGTACAGTAAATTGAGCCTGCATATCGGTAGGGAAGCCAGGGTGAGGTACTGTTTTTACGTTCACTGATTTTAAAGTACGGCCTGTCATGTTCAGGCGGATCCAATCAGAGCCAGTCGTCACATCAGCGCCGGCTTCACGTAATTTTTCAAGCACCACTTCCAGCTCAGCAGGCGATGCGTTTAAACAAGTCACATCACCACCGGTCACAGCAGCAGCCACTAAAAAGGTGCCTGTTTCAATACGATCTGGTAATACAGTGTGATTCGCACCGTGCAGCTTTTCTTTACCTGTAATACGGATGGTGTCAGTGCCTGCGCCCTGAATATCAGCACCCATGGCAATCAGATATTTCGCTAAATCAACCACTTCTGGCTCACGTGCAGCGTTTTCAATAATGGTTAAACCATCAGCCAACACAGCAGCCATCATCAGGTTCTCTGTGCCAGTGACACTGACCATATCCATAAAAATATGAGCGCCATGTAACCGGGTCGCTTTGGCTTTGATATAACCAGCTTCAACACTGATCTCAGCACCCATTTTGCGTAAACCATCGATATGCAAATTAACCGGACGGGCACCGATAGCGCAGCCACCTGGTAAGGATACTTCAGCATGGCCAAAACGGGCCAATAAAGGACCTAAAGCCAGAATAGAAGCGCGCATGGTTTTGACCAGCTCATATGGAGCCATCTGACTGTGAATAGCAGTTGCATCCACTGTCACCTGATGGTCATCACGGCTGACTTCAGCACCGAAGATGCGCAACAATTTGAAGGTGGTATCAATGTCTTTTAATACAGGAACATTGCTCAGCACCGAAGGCCGCTCTGCCAGAATAGTGGCGAATAAAATAGGGAGTGCGGCATTTTTAGCGCCGGAAATAACAACGTCACCTTTTAAGGTAGCGCCGCCTGAAACCAGAAATTGTTGCATTTTTAACTACTATACAGGTGGGTTAAGTAATTTTTCACGACGCCATTGAGTGGGCGTGAAAGTTTTAATCGAAACTGCGTGAATACTACCATCCGCAATGGCTGCCATCAAAGGGGCATAAATCATTTGTTGCTGTTTCACCCGGCTAATGCCTTCAAAACAGTCACCTATAGCAGTCACAGCGTAATGATTACCTTCAGCTTTTACAAATACTTCAGCCAGTTTCAGCTCTTCTGTTAATAACTGTTCAATCTCATTACACTGCATTACCGTTATCCTCTTTTACCAGTGGCAACAAGGCCAAAACATCTGACAACCGCGCCAGAGAAATCAACTGCTCCGGCACATGGCGCATTTGGATAGTTAATCCCAGTTTAGCAGCTTGGGCTACCTGATGCAGTAACCAGGCAAGACCTGCTGTATCCACCAAAGCCAGCTCGCTGAAATCAAAAACCACTGTGCCATTTAGCTTTTTTAACAGCTTAAATGGCCACTGGGTAGGCACTGTATCCCGATCCAGAGCGCCGGAAAAGACCAGCGTCTGTTGCTGTTGACTAATTTTTAGCATCATTACCCTGCAAAGGAGCTGTAATAGGAGCTTTTGATTTTTCCACTAACAGAGCAGTCACGCTGGCTAAACCCTGTTGACGGATCAGGTTACCCAGCTCAGCTCTTTTGCTGTCCAGCAGAGAAATACCTTCAGCCACCATATCGAATACCTGCCAGTTTTGCGCATCTTTAGCACGACGCAGTTTAAACTCGATATTGATATCTGGCTTGCCAGGGTCAATCACGCGGGTTTTAATAGTGACAATATTCTGGCTGCCTACAGCGCGAGCTGGTTCGAAAATCACTTTCTGATTTTTGTACTGAGTCAAAGCGCCGGCATAAGTCGCCACCATATAGTCTTTAAAAGCCACCACAAAAGCGTCACGCTCTTCTGGTTTAGTTTGTTTGATGTAGTTACCTATCACCCGGAATGCCGCATAACGGCTGTCGATGTAAGGTACTAACTCTTCATTGACGATAACACGTAAATGCTCAATGTCTTTCTGGATCACAGGTTGATCGTTAGAGATACGGCGAAAAGTTTGATCGGCCACTGCTTCGATCATTTTGTACGGGTCGTCATAAGTTTTCACTTCAACGGCGGAGGCTTGAGCCACTAACCCCAAAGAGATCAATGCAGTAGCTGCGATTTTTACCAGCAAATTTTTCATGCTTAGTTACTTCCTCTGTTAAATAAGAACTGGCCAATTAATTCTTCCAGTACGATAGCGGATTTGGTGTCTTCAACATAATCACCACTCTTGAGAATAGAGACAGTTTCATCAACAAAACCGGGTTGTAATCCGAGATACTGTTCACCCAGTAAACCAGAAGTCAAAATGGCGACTGAACTGGTCTCTGGGAAATTGTTGTATTGGCTATCAATTTCCATCGCCACTATAGGCGAATACTCTTCGGTGTTCAGTTCAATCGAGCGAACCCGACCCACCACTACACCACCTACTTTGATCGGAGAGCGCACTTTTAAACCGCCAATATTTTCAAACTTGGCGTACAACATATAAGTTTCGCCAGAGCCCGTCATCCCGCTGTTGGCCACTTTCAGAGATAACAACAAAAAAGCAGCTATAGCCAACGCAACAAACAGACCCACCAACACTTCGATTTTGCGAGATGTCATTTTTTATCCACCAAACATTACTGCTGTTAATATAAAGTCAAAACCTAAGACCGCTAAAGAAGATGTTACTACTGTCTGTGTTGTTGCCTGACTGATACCCTCTGAAGTGGGTACCGCATCAAAACCTTTATGTAAGGCTATCCAGGTCACAATCAAGGCAAACACAGCACTTTTAATTACACCGTTCAGAATATCTTGCTGGAAATCGACATTGGCTTGCATCGCCGACCAATAACCACCGCCGTCTACGCCTAACCAGTCCACGCCCACCAGATGACCACCTAAAATACCTACGGCGGTAAAAATCATCGCCAGCAGCGGCATACTAATGACACCAGCCCAAAAGCGTGGTGCGATAATACGGCGCAATGGATCAACAGCCATCATTTCCATACCGGACAGCTGCTCTGTCGCTTTCATCAGGCCTATTTCTGCGGTTAAGGCGCTACCGGCCCGACCGGCAAATAATAAAGCTGTGACCACAGGACCCAGTTCACGTAACAAACTTAAAGCCACTAGCGGGCCTAACATTTGTTCTGCACCAAATTTGGACAGTACTGTGTAGCCTTGTAAGGCCAGCACCATACCGATAAACAAACCCGAGACCAAAATAATAAGTAAAGACAACACCCCCACCACATACAACTGCTTTAGTAATAAAGGGAAGCTTTTGCGGGGGGTTGGCCAGGCGATTAAAGCACCAAACAACATGATGGTTGCCCGGCCCATGCCCTGAATTTTAGCAATACTGTGTTGTCCAAGTTGCTGTAACTTATCCACTATCACTTAGCTAACTCCATTAATTCAGCACTGTAACTAGCCGCTTTAAAGTGGAAAGGTACAGGACCATCGGACTGCCCCTGTAAAAATTGCTGTACTAAGGCAGAAGGATGGGAACGTAACTCATCTGGCGTACCCTGCCCTATCACTTTTTGCTCAGCCACCACATAGACGTAGTCTGCAATACTCATCACTTCATTGACGTCGTGCGACACCACAACAGAAGTTAAACCTAACGCATTATTCAATGAACGGATCAGACGGACTATCACACCCATCGAAATCGGATCCTGACCAGCAAAAGGCTCATCGTACAGAATCAGTTGTGGGTCCAAAGCTATAGCCCGGGCTAAAGCTGCACGGCGAGCCATACCACCAGACAGTTCGGCCGGCATTAAATCACGGGCACCACGTAACCCTACCGCTTCTAATTTCATCAACACCATCAGGCGGATAAGCTCTTCCGGCAGACGGGTATGCTCGCGAATAGGAAAGGCTACATTGTCATAGACCGACATATCACTGAACATGGCGCCACTTTGAAACAGCATGCTCATTTTCTGCCGGGCTTTATACAAATCTTTACGATTGAGCTGAGGTATATCCTGGCCGTCGACCAGAATTTTTCCCTGTTCAGGTTTTAACTGACCACCGATCAGGCGCAGCAATGTTGTTTTACCAATACCGCTGGGCCCCATAATGGCGGTCACTTTGCCACGCTGAAACTGCATGCTCATGTCATCATAGATCACACGGTCACCACGTTTGAACGTCAGGTGCTGAATGTCTACCAGAATATCTGACACGTTGATCCTCATTTAAACAGAGTAGCGCTTATCGCTAAAATTGAAGGCGCGCAATATACCTACGCACAACAGCTACTTCAAGCCAAGCGCTCTAGTAAAGGCTTGCCATTGTATAGGTTTTTCGCCACGACAACCTTATAAAAAATAGTAACAACTGATTGCAAAAACAGAATAATTCGTTTGTTTTACGTAATCTTTTGCATTTGAGCCTGATAAGCACGAAAATATCAGCCTCTGTGTATGGCCGCAAAGTGTGCCGCGCTGAAAATGAATCGCAGCTTAATATTTCAGCTATCTAAATGATCTGACAGATTTTCTTACTGGATCCTTTCCACAGAATTACAGATCAGAAAAAGCTGGCAACGACTAATTGATGGGGATTTTTGCATGACTCTGGACTTTCGCCCTCAGGCTCTGCAGGTATTGCAGATTGAAGCGGCAGCAGTAACCCAACTTGCAGCCTACATAGACGACAGTTTTAATTTGGCCTGCCAGATGATGTTTGACTGCAAAGGCAGGGTCATTGTTATTGGTATGGGTAAATCCGGTCATATTGCTCATAAAATTGCTGCGACTTTAGCCTCAACTGGCACTCCTGCTTTTTTTGTGCACCCGGCCGAAGCCAGCCATGGTGATTTGGGTATGATCACCCAGGACGATATAGTGTTGGCTATTTCCAACTCAGGTGAAACTGCAGAAGTTCTGACTATAGTGCCAGTGCTAAAACGCCGTGGTATTAAAATGATAGCTATGACAGGCCGCCCTGAATCGACCTTAGCCAGCTTATCCGATGTGCATGTTTGTGTCCGTGTTGAACAGGAAGCCTGCCCTTTAGGATTAGCGCCAACAGCCAGCACTACTGCAACTTTAGCTATGGGTGATGCAATTGCTGTTGCCCTGTTGGACGTACGTGGTTTTTCTGCCGATGATTTTGCCTTGTCCCATCCGGGTGGCAGCTTAGGCCGCCGTTTGTTGTTAAGGCTGGAAGACGTCATGCATTTTGGCGATGCCTTGCCCGTGGTGCATCAGCAGGTCAGTCTGAAAGAAGCCTTACTGGAAATCTCCCGTAAAGGTTTGGGCATGACAGCTATTGTCGATGACGCCGGCAAACTGGCAGGCTTATTTACTGATGGCGATTTACGCAGAGTACTGGATCAGCAGGTCGACTTACATAAGGCGACTATTGCCAGCCTGATGACCAGAAACTGCATTACCGCTAAACCTGCTATGCTGGCGGCAGAAGCGTTGCAAATCATGGAACAACGCAAAATTAACGGTCTTATTGTGGTCAATGAACAACAGGAGCCTGTAGGCGCTCTGAATATGCATGATTTATTAAAAGCCGGAGTGCTCTGATGTCAGCCTTATTTGCCCAAATGTATCAGAGCATCAGCTCACAACTGGAACAAAAAGCTCAGCACATTCGCTTATTGATTTGTGATGTGGATGGTGTGTTTTCTGACGGTCGGATTTATTTAGGTAATCAGGGTGAAGAACTCAAAGCCTTTCACACCCGTGATGGTTACGGTATTAAAGCTTTGCGCCATGCTGGTGTTGAAGTGGCGGTGATCACAGGTCGCCGTTCTGAGATAGTGCAGCAGCGTATGACTTCGTTAACCGTGCCTTATATTTATCAGGGTCAGGAAAATAAACTCGCCGCTTTTGCTGAACTCCAGCAGAAACTGGCACTCGAAGCGTCACAAATTGCCTTTATTGGCGATGATTTAGCAGATTGGGCCGTGATGCAGCATTGTGGTTTAAGTGTTGCGGTACAGGACGCTCACCCTTACCTTGCATTGCATGCAGATTACCGGTGTACCTTACCAGGCGGTTTTGGTGCAGTGCGTGAACTCTGTGATTTGCTGTTAACCAGCCAGGGCAAATTTGCTGAATTTTCAGGAAGTAGCACATGATCCGTCAATTTCTCTGGTTATTACTTATCGTAGCCGCTGCTGCTGGTTTTTACAGCTGGCAGTTGCTGGACCAGGAGCAAAGTGGGATACCGGCTAATCAGGATAATCAGCCTGATTATGTGGCTCAGGACCTGACCCGAATGATTTACGACTCAGAAGGTCAGCTGTCGGATTTGATCAGAGCCCAGCGTATGGAACACTTCGAACGTTTTGGTTTTTTGCAGTTTGATTTCCCTATCTACACCATTTATCAGGAAAAAGTGCCATTATGGCAAGTGACAAGCGAGCAGGCTGTGCTTTATCCTGATGACAAACTTATTCTTGAACACAGAGTGGAACTGCGCAATATGTCGACAGATCCACTTTTTACCCGAATAGAAACCAATGCTGTTGAGCTGCTGTTCAACAACAATACGCTGCAATCGAGCGAACAGGTGCGGATTTTTGGACTGGGTTTTCAGATCACAGGCCAAGGCATGCTGGCAGATTTGAATGAGCAGAATATAGAGCTGAAAAAGCACACTAAAACGGTTTATTACAATGAAAAGTAACATTATTTTACTCAGCGTTCTCTTCACATTCAGTGGGTTTTGTCTGGCAGGCCCTGATGACTTTAAAAAAGAAATTCAGGTCGGTTCTGACCGACAGTTTGGCTCGATTAAAGATAAAGTCATGACCTTTGTCGATAACGTCAAAGTGCAACAAGGCAGCTTATTGATTGAAGCCGATAAACTCGAAGTCATTGCCAGCGCAGGTAAAGGCAAAGAAGTCTTTATTGCTTCAGGTCAACCTGCTAACTATTCACAGATGCTGGATGGCGATAAACCCATTAAAGCCAGTGCCAATGAAATTCGTTATGACGTCGCCAACGGCACACTTGTGCTGACCGGCAATGCTGAACTGAGTCAGAATGGCAGTATGGTGCAAGGTGCAGTGATTAAGTACAACCTTGAAAAACAAGAGCTGGAAGCGGAGTCCGACGGTAAAAAAACCGAGCGGGTCACCACAGTATTCAGCCCGGAAGGAAAAGAATAATGAAGTTAGTCGCGTCCCATCTGGCCAAAAGTTATAAAGGCCGTCAGGTGGTCAAAGACGTTAGCCTGGAAGTGAACGCCGGTCAGATTGTCGGTTTGTTAGGCCCTAACGGCGCTGGCAAAACCACGACTTTTTATATGATTGTTGGCTTAGTACCCTCTGATAAAGGCCAAATCACGCTGGACGACAAAGTCATCACTTTTGATCCTATCCATGCCCGAGCACGTTCAGGCATTGGCTACCTGCCGCAGGAAAGCTCGATATTCCGTAAACTGACGGTGTACGACAATTTGCTAGCGATATTGCAACACCGCAGCGATTTAACCGAAGAGCAGCGCGAAGAAAAGGCCGATGCCTTGTTGGATGAATTTCATATCGGCCATATCCGCCACAGCCTCGGCATGAGTTTATCCGGTGGCGAACGTCGTCGGGTGGAAATAGCCAGAGCCTTAGCCGCAGATCCGGCCTTTATCCTGTTAGATGAACCTTTTGCTGGTGTTGATCCTATTTCAGTGTTAGATATTAAAAAAATCATTCAGCATCTGTGCCAACGAGGCATTGGCGTGCTGATCACCGACCACAATGTGCGTGAAACGCTTGATGTCTGTGAAATTGCCTATATTGTAAGTCATGGAGAACTGATTGCTGCAGGTACCCCGGCTGAGGTTTTAGCGAACCAACAAGTCCGTGATGTCTACCTTGGTGAGCAATTCAGGTTATAGTTTAAAAACAACATCCGAATAGGGTTGTTTGGAGAAAATAAGAAGTACATGAAACCGTCTCTGCAACTTCGTCTTGGTCAGCAGCTCACAATGACTCCTCAATTGCAGCAAGCAATTAAACTGCTGCAATTGTCTACTATTGAACTGCAACAGGAAATTCAGGAAGCGCTGGATGCTAATCCATTGCTGGAAGCTGAAGATGACTATGCTGTGTTTCAGGAACCGTCCTCCAAAGATTTAAACCATGGTGCCGAGTTTGACGCCCCCGACTACGACAGCAGCCATGATGAGCATTACGAACCTGAGGTAAAGGACAGCAGTGAAGCGATGTCCGAGCAAAATATCAAAGAAGATTTACCATTGGACAGCCATTGGGATGATTTAGTCAGCGCGGCTCCTGTGGCTGGTGCCAATAATTACAATGGTGATGAAGACACGGTATTTCAGGGCGAAACCAGCGAAACACTGCAAGACTATTTACGTTGGCAAATGCAGCTGACGCCCTTTTCAGACACTGACCGTACCATTGCAGAAATCATTATCGAAGCTATAGACGAAAATGGTTTGTTGACCATAGACGCAGACGAAATTCTCGAATCGCTTGGCATGCCGGATGTCGAAGCCGATGAAGTTGAAGCTGTGATCAAACGTATCCAGTTATTCGACCCTGTAGGTGTAGGTGCCCGCACTATTCAGGAGTGCTTATTGGTACAGTTACGCCAATTTGACCCCAAAACCCCCTATCTGGCTGAAACACGACATATTATTAAAGAATATACTGACTTTTTAGCCAACAGAGATTTCCGTTCTCTGATGCGTGTGACTAAACTCAAAGAAGACGACTTAAAAGAAGTGATGCGACTTATTCACAGCCTGAACCCACGGCCAGGGGCAGATGTGATTCGACAAGAGCAGTCGTACGTGATCCCAGATGTGTCGGTAGCGAAAATCAAAGGACGCTGGATGGTCGAGTTAAATCCTGATGCGATGCCAAAGATCAGAATTAATGAGCAATATGCCGCCATGTCACGTAATGCCCGTAACGCATCCGATGGTCAGTTTATCCGTTCCCACCTGCAGGAAGCCAAGTGGTTTTTAAAGAGTCTGGAAAGTCGCAACGAAACTTTATTGAAAGTGGCCAACTGCATAGTACAGCAGCAACAGGCCTTTTTTGAGCACGGCGAAGAAGCCATGAAACCTATGGTGTTAAACGATGTTGCTGAGATGGTGGGAATGCATGAATCAACAATTTCCCGTGTGACTACACAAAAATATATGCACACTCCCAGAGGAATATTTGAACTTAAGTTCTTTTTCTCCAGTCATGTAAGTACAGAGAGTGGCGGTGAGTGTTCATCCACCGCAATCCGCGCCTTTATTAAAAAATTGGTGGCGGCGGAAAATCCTGCCAAACCTTTAAGTGATAGCAGGATGGCAGAAATACTGTCAGAACAAGGGATTAATGTCGCACGGCGTACCATTGCCAAGTATCGTGAAGCCTTGTTTATTCCGCCGTCTAATCAGCGCAAGAGCTTGCTTTAACAGCTCTACTAAGAAGGAAGAGTCTATGCAAATCAACTTAACTGGTCGTCATGTAGAAATCACTGAAGCACTGAGAGAGTACGTCGATAGCAAATTTTCCAAACTTGAACGTCATTTTGATCATATTAACAATGTACATGTAGTGCTGAACGTGGAAAAATTGAAGCAGATTGCAGAGGCTAAGTTACACCTCAACGGAGGTGAAGTATTCGCTGTATCGGAAGACGAAAATATGTACGCTGCGATAGACCAGCTGATCGATAAACTGGATCGCCAAGTTATTAAACATAAAGAGAAAATTTCTCGTCATTGATTCTGAAACTATGAACCTGAGCTCAATGTTATCGGAGGACTGCACCAAGAGTGCGGTCCTTTTTAATAGTAAAAAACGCATTCTGGAATACATAGCTGAACTGGCACATCAGCGTTTACCGGAAGTTCCTGAGTACAACATACTCGAAGCCCTGATGAGCCGCGAGAAACTCGGTTCCACAGGTATTGGCGGTGGTATTGCTATTCCGCATGGCAAATTAAAAAATGTCACTACGCCTTTGTTGGTATTTGTCGTCAGCAAGGATCCAATACAGTTTGATGCTATTGATAACCAGGCCGTGGATATTTTTTGTGCCATCCTGATCCCGGAAAATCAATGCCAAACACACTTATCTACTCTGTCAGGCATAGCTCGTATGCTTAGTCAGAAAGACTTCACCAAAAAAATCCGTCACAGCGCCAGCAGCCATGATTTGTATCAGTTGCTGATGGTGGGTGCTGAACAGGTGATGGCAAAATGAAGTTACTGGTCGTCAGCGGTCGATCGGGTTCGGGCAAATCTGTTGCCCTGCGCGTGATGGAAGACCTTGGTTATTATTGTGTAGATAACATCCCTGTCAATTTACTGCCGACTTTAGCCAATGCGGTGATGGGTCAATATGAACGGGTTGCTGTCAGTATCGACGTGCGCAACTTGCCACAAGACCCGGATGAGCTGACCGATATTCTGTCTTACCTGCCGCACAAAGTTGACCTGACCATTCTTTACCTCGACGCCGACCATACCAGCCTGATTAAACGCTTCAGCGAAACCCGTCGTTTACATCCACTGTCGCATCAAGCCATGTCACTGGATGAAGCCATACAACGCGAACAGCAGCTGCTGGACCCCATCTCCAGCCGTGCAGATTTATATCTGGATACCACAGAGCTGAACGTGCATCAGTTAGCTGAACAGCTGCGTGAGCGCATTCTGGGGCAAAAAACTGGTCGTCTGGTGATCTTGTTTGAATCCTTTGGTTTTAAATATGGTATTCCCAAAGACGCTGACTATGTATTTGATGCGCGCTTTTTGCCAAACCCACATTGGGAGCCAGAGCTGAAAATCCTGACAGGCCTGGATCAACCTGTACAAAATTACCTGTCATCACAGGCGGTAGTGGCTCAGTATATCTGGCAAATCAATCAGTTTATTGGTACCTGGTTACCGCATTTAGAACGCAATAACCGCAGTTACCTGACCATTGCCATAGGCTGCACAGGCGGACAACATCGTTCTGTATACATCGCTGAATCTTTGGCTGAAAGTTACCGTTTACAGCGCGAAGATGTACAAATCCGTCACCGCGAATTGGTAAGACATCATGGCCGATAAACTTCAGCAGACCGTAACCATAGTCAATCAACTGGGTTTACACGCCAGAGCTGCCACTAAACTGGTGCAGTTATGCCGTCAGTTTGATGCCAAAATTGAATTACAACAGGAAGGCCAGACCGCTGATGCCAGCAGTGTGCTTGCATTATTGATGCTGGCGAGCAGCAAAGGTAAAACGCTGGAAGTGTGCACCGAAGGCACTCAGGCGCAAGAAGCACTGACCGCTGTGGTGGCTTTGATTGAAAACGGTTTCGACGAAGAAAACTAATACGGCCTATTGCAGATCCAACTAAAGATCTGCTTTTTGTTGCCCTGACGTCTGTTCTGCGCTGTCCAGCTTTAAATGCAATGCCGCTTTAATCAGCATATGGGCTGTAATGGGCGCCGTAATAAATAAAAACAACGCGATAAGCAACTGCTGCAAACTCAGCTCGCCTTTCACAAAGTTAAAATAAGCCATAGAAGACAACACCAAAGCCCCCAGGCCTAAAGTTGTGGCTTTAGTCGGGCCATGCAAACGGGTGTAGAAGTCCGGTAGTTTCACCAGCGCCACCGAGCCCATTAAAACAAATAACGAACCCGCCACAGCCAACAGTGCCACCAGCCATTCAATCATGCTCATCTGTTACTCCTTATTCGCTGACTTACTCAATAATGTCGCCGCGCAGCAAAAACTTACACACAGCCACAGTGCTGACAAAACCTAACATGGCGATCAGCAAAGCGACTTCAAAATTTAAACTGGTGCCCAAATAAATCCCGTACAACAGCAGTAGCGCTATGCTGTTGATATACATAGTATCCAGTGCCAACAAACGATCCACCACTGAAGGCCCGCGAATAGCGGCATACAAATTCAGCACCAGCGCCACACCCACCACTACAAAACAGCCTTGCAGTATTAAAGCCAGCATTAAAATATCTCCTTTAACGGTGCTTCATAACGTAGCTTCACCTGTTCAATCAGTTGTGCTTCATCCGCTAAATCCAGCACATGCAGCAGCAGAAAACGCTGCTCTGCACCTTCTGCATTCAGTGGCAGCACATCAGCACTGACAGTTCCTGGAGTTAAAGATACGGTGCTGGCCAGAATGGTAATGGCCAGATTATCTGTTAAATCCAGTGGCACCATGACAAAAGCGGGCCGCAGTTTTTTGTTCGGGCCAAGCACCAGCCGAATCACCTGCAGGTTAGCAACAATAATATCCCCCAGCACCATCAAGCCGTAACCTAAGGCAACACCAGGTTTTTTGATTCCAGGTTGGATAAGCCGGAATTTATGGATAAGCAATGGGATCAACCAAGCCAGCAACAAACCAAAAAACAGATGGATCAAAGCCACACTGTTGTTCAGTAATAACCAGACCAGAAACAAAAACAGGCTACGGACAGGGGTTGGCCACCAGTTCTTCAAAGACAACATCAGAAGGCTCCCGGATTTAGGTTAGCAATTTGCTGTAACTGCATAGCCGCAGCCTGACACCAGGCCGTTAATGGTCCGGCAAACAGACTTAACAAGGGGCTTGCTACTACCAGCAGCAGTAAAGCGCTGCTACGACGTCCGCCCGCCAAACGAGCTTCAACATCAAAGCCTGACACCTGCCAGAACAAAATGCTGCCCGCTCTGCTCAGAGCAATCAGTAACACCACACTGCTGCCTAATAAAAAGGACCAGTACCACAACATAGCGCTGCCTTGCGGCACGGCCTGCAGCAGCAGCAGTTTGCCGATAAAACCAGAAAATGGTGGCATTCCCACTATACTCAACGCCACGACAATAAAAGCAGTGCCAAGTAACACGGGCTGCGCAATTTTGCGGCCATTTACCAATCGATCGCCAGATTTGCCACGCTGGTTAGCAATTAAATCAGCGAGTAAAAATAAAGCTGCCGTTGCCAGTGTCGAATGCACCAGATAATACAGCAGCGCCTGCACAGACTCTGGTGTGCCTAAAGATAAAATGGCAACCAAGGCCCCTACCGATACAATCACCAGATAGCTGGCCATTTTGCGTAAATCTTCGCTGGCCAAAACTCCCAGCACCCCCATCGCTATAGTTAGTAAGCCGGTCCACCACAACACTGGGAAAACCCAGCTGGCAACAAAACCAGCATCCTGCAGCACCATAGCAAAGAGGCGTAATAAGCTATAAATGCCCACTTTGGTCATAATGGCAAACAACGCAGCCACCGCAGGCGAGGCGGAAGAATACGCATTGCCTAACCAAAAATGCAAAGGCATCACAGCAGCCTTTAAGCCAAACACCACCAACAGCAATGCAACTGCCGCCTGCAATAGTTGCAATTGAGTTGCGGACAAAGTCGCCACTTTGGTGGCTAAATCCAGCATATTCAAGGTGCCTGTAGCGCCATAAATCAGCGCTAACGCAAATAAAAACAAGGCCGAACCCACCAGATTTAACACCACATAATGCACTGCTGCTTTGGTTTTTGCTTTACCGCCGCCATGGATCAGCAAGGAGTAAGAGGCAATCAACAGCACTTCGAAAAATACAAAAAGGTTAAATAAGTCGGCGGTTAAAAAAGCACCGTTGATACCCATCAACTGGAAATGTAATAAGGCATGGAAAAAAGGACCGTTTTCATCTTCACCACTGCTGGCATATAAACTGGCAGCTAACGCCAAAACAGAGGTCAGACACAGCATTAAACTGCTGACCTGATCCAGTAATAAGCTGATGCCAAAAGGCGCAGGCCAGTTGCCCAGTTGATAGAGTTGGGCCGGGCTGTCCGTGCTTTGTATCACCAACAGCACACTCAACAGCAGCAACACTGCAGAGCCTCCAACACTTAAAAAGCGGCGCAGTAACAGGTTCTGATCAAAGGGTGGCAACATAGTGAGTAACGCCACCAGCAAAGGCCAAAGGATGGGCAGAATAATCAGGTGGTTCATGACGAAGCCCCTTGTCGGGTATTTTTCGCTAGCGGTAATTTACCGTCCACATGATCATTGCCTAAATCAGCTCGGGCGCGGATCGACAGCACCACCAAAAAAGCGGTCATCGCAAAACCAATGACAATAGCAGTTAAGACTAAAGCCTGCGGCAAAGGGTCCGCATAGTCCTCCGTCGCTTTAAGCACAGCCCCAGCACCCATTTTTAAACCACCACTGGCAAAAATGAATAGATTCACGGCATAAGACAACATCGTCAGTCCCAGCATTACAGCAAAAGTTCTGGCCCGTAAAATCAAAAATACCGCACTGCAGGTTAAAACCCCTATGATGATTGCAACCAG
>JAHIWM010000280.1 GCA_018815765.1 Gammaproteobacteria bacterium
AGCTAATAAAGCTGCGATCATGCCAAATACCATCAGCTCAGGTGCTGAGGCAAAATGAATAGGATCGACAATGCCACTACGAATAGTGGAAGTCACTGAACCACCAGCTAAATAAGCACCAGCAAATTCAAAAATAGCAGCAATAAAAATAGCTTGTTTAATAGTTAAAGCTTTGGAGCCAACTGAAGTTCCCATGGCGTTTGCCACATCATTGGCACCGACACCATAGGCCATAATAAAGCCGAATACAGCGGCTACGATAATCAGCGTATAGCCGTACGTAGTTAAAATATCCATGTTTGAATTACCTTAGGAATTAACGGGCTAACATGATTTCAAGACGTGAACCTACTTTTAATGCGGAGTCAGCTAAATCGCCAACCCACTCTAAAGTACGGTACAGGAACATCACATCAACAGGATTCATTTCGGCTTCAGCTTTGCGAACAAATTTACGCAAACTGATTTGCAACTGGTCAGTGTCGTGCTCGATTTCATCGATACGCTCCACCATTTTGATCACCAACTCTACTTCACGGCCACGGAAACCAGTTTCCAGCAGCTCATCCAGCTCGTTGATCGCTTCGCAGGCTAATTCAACAGCGTCGATACAGCGCTGTAAATAGGCTTTAAATTCCACCTGAATAGGGGCTGGTATTTCTAACTCACGACCTAAAACACGGCCGGTGATATCTTTGGCTTTGTTGGCAATTTTATCCTGTTGCGAAACCAGCTCTAATAAGTCCGTTCTCTCGACAGGTAAAAACAGTCCACGTGGCAAATGCACACGGATATCACGTTTTAAATTGTCGGCATCCTTTTCCAACGTCACAATAGATTTGCGAACTTCAGCCGCTTTATCCCAATCTTTTAAAAATACTGCATCAAAAAATGGCAGCAGCAACAGGCTGGCATCAAATACCTTTTTGATATGCTCTTCCAGTGGCTTGATAGGGGATTTCGCGAAAACCGCCAAAAAGTGATTTGGCATAATGAGTGTGCCTCTTGTTGTTGAGTTGACGAAAGTCGGCGCGCATTGTACTGCAATCAAAGTGTAATAAAAATAAAATTGGGGTCAGAGTAAAATTAAAACTAAAAATGGGGTCAGCTCACATTGTTAAAGGATAATGTGATCTGACCCCATTTTGCCAATTTTAGTTAACTACGGGCGTCTTGCTCTAATTTTTCATCATCGGCATGACGTACGTCTTTGCCCTTTACCAGGAAGACGATGTATTCAGCGACGTTTTTACAACGATCGCCAATACGTTCCATTGAACGGGCTGACCACAATACATTCATGATCTTAGGAATAGAACGTGGGTCTTCCATCATATAAGTCATCAGTTGACGGGTGATGGCTTCGTATTCACGGTCTACTTTTTTATCTTCACGGTGCACAGCTAAAGCAGCTTCCACGTCCATACGGGCAAAAGCGTCTAATACGTCGTGCAGCATCTGCGCGACATGGCGGCCCATATTATCCAGGTTGACCAGCAAGTCCTGCTGCGCACTGTTAAAGGACTCCAGCGCCACTTTGGCAATACGTTCAGCTTCATCACCAATACGCTCTAAGTCAGAAATCGTTTTGATAATCGCCATAATCAGGCGTAAATCGCTGGCAGCAGGTTGACGCTTGGCAATAATACGGGTGCACTCGTGGTCAATTTTGATTTCCCAGTCGTTGACCTTTAAATCGTTGGCAATCACCTGACGAGCTAACTCAGCATTACTGCTAGCAATAGCGTTCAGTGCATCAGCCAGTTGCTGCTCAATTAAGCCGCCCATCGCCATCACATGGTTGCGAACCTGTTCAATTTCTTCGTTGAATTGGCTGGAAATGTGCTTCGTTAAATTCATTTTGTCCATCGCTCTCTCCTCGTGGGGCTAATCCGTTAACCAAAACGGCCTGTGATGTAATCTTCAGTTTGTTGCTGCGATGGATTGGTAAACATCTTATTGGTGGCATCAAACTCAATTAAATCACCCATATACATAAAGGCAGTATAGTCGGATACACGGGCGGCCTGCTGCATATTGTGGGTAACAATCACAATAGTGTATTTATCTTTCAGCTCATAAATCAGCTCTTCAATTTTCAGCGTGGAAATTGGATCCAAAGCTGAGGCTGGTTCATCAAGCAATAACACTTCTGGTTCAATCGCAATGGCGCGGGCAATGACTAAACGTTGCTGCTGACCACCAGACAAACCAAAGGCATTGTCATGCAAACGGTCTTTTACTTCGTTCCACAAGGCGGCGCCTTTTAATGAAGTTTCGACCACTTCATCCAGAATACGTTTGTCTTTGACGCCCTGTAAGCGCAAGCCATAAGCCACGTTTTCATAAATGCTTTTTGGAAATGGGTTAGGCTTCTGGAATACCATGCCGACCTGACGGCGTAACTCTGCCACGTCAATTTTCGGGTCATAAATATTCTGGCCGTCCATTAAAATCTGGCCTTCAATACGGCAGATATCTACTAAATCATTCATCCGGTTAAAGCAGCGCAACAATGTGGATTTACCACAACCTGAAGGGCCGATAAAAGCAGTGACGCGTTTTTCCGGGATCGTCATATTGACGCTTTTTAATGCCAGCGCATCACCGTAGTAAAGCTTCAGATCATTGACCTGAAGTTTGATTTTTTCATCCGACAGTTTCAATTCGGTTTCTACTGGTGGAGCTGTTAATTTATCTTGATTCATCTTCATTACCATTCTATGAAATTGGTCTGCGAAATTGGGTTAGCATAAAAGGCCTGCCATGCAGGCCTGTCGCTTTCTAATCTGTATCGCTGCGGTATTTCTCACGTAATCTGTTACGCATGTAAATAGCCGCCATATTCAGCACCACAATCAATAACACCAGCACCAGTGCTGTGGCATAGAGTAAAGGACGCGACGCTTCAACGTTTGGACTCTGGAAACCCACATCAAACACATGGAAACCTAAGTGCATAATTTTTTGGTCTAAGTGAATAAAAGGGAAGTTGCCATCTATAGGTAAAGTAGGAGCTAACTTCACCACACCAACCAGCATCAGCGGCGCTACTTCACCTGCAGCACGAGCCACAGCCAAAATTAAGCCAGTCATCATAGCCGGAGTGGCCAGCGGCACTACCACTTTCCATAAAGTCTCAGATTTCGTTGCGCCCAACGCTAGACTACCCATACGAATAGTACTTGGAATACGGGATAAACCTTCTTCTGTGGAGACAATCACCACCGGAAGCGTAAGCAGCGCCAGCGTTAACGAAGCCCAGAATAAACCCGGAGTACCAAAAGTCGGGCTAGGTAAGGCTTCAGGGTAAAACAGTTGGTCTATGCTGCCACCCATAATGTACACAAAGAAACCTAAACCAAAGACACCATAAACGATTGAAGGAACACCAGCCAGGTTGTATACCGAAATCCGGATGATCTTCAGCAGCGGACCTTGTTTGGCATATTCACGCAGGTAAATGGCCGCCAGCACACCAAAAGGCGTGACGATAATGGCCATTAAGATCACCATAGTGACAGTACCAAAAATGGCAGGGAAAATGCCGCCTTCGGTATTGGCTTCACGTGGCTCTTCTGTCAGGAAGTTACCTATGCCAGCCACATAATGTTTGGTTTTTTGCCAAACCGACATATCGTTAGGTGCGTATGCATTGACAATATTTGCCAAAGAAACCGTCACTTCACGGCCCTCCGCAGAACGAACCACTAAGCTGTCGCGATTGGATTCTGCACGCAGTTGATCCAGTTTTTGCTGTATCACTTCGTATTCATCGTTCAGTATTTTATTTTCGGCAGCGGCCTGAGCTTTAAACTCTGCCATTTCAGCTTGTGATACTTGATCCAGCACCAGACGACGTTCAGCCAAGCGCAACTCTTCAATCTGGTTGTTGATGCGGCTGATGTCATTTTTTTCGATATCTTTCATTTGCTGGAAGATAGCGTTAGCGCGTTCAACCCGTTGCAGCAGCTCCGGCCACATGGCCACACCTTCAGCAATCAGTTTGTCGCCTTCGCTTAATTTCAGCGGAAATCCATAAAAGTTACCACGCTCACGACGCTCCAGTGCAATAGCGCCTTCAGGCACAGTCCAACCCGTGATTTCATAATCCATATACCAGGAGAAATCACGACCATAGACATCGCGGTTACCTACTTTCACCAGATAACGGGTGACCGCCTCCAGTTCTGCCGGTACTGTAGCGCCCGATTCACGCAACATCACAGCAGATACTGTTTCAGCGCGAACTAACTCGCCCATTATGACTTTTTTCTGACCCGATTCCGGTGTCCATTCCGTCTGCTGTAAATCCGCAGGCCAGAAGTGACTGCCACCACGCACCACAATCAAACCTAATACGCCCACCACCATCACCAGACACAAGGCGATGGCACCGGCGTTTAACCAAATCCAGGGAGTCCCTGATCTGAACCAGGCTCTTACGCCAAATAAAGATTTCATCAAAGTGCCCCTTAATTACAGATTGCTGAAGCGTTGACGTAAACGCTGCCGTATCACTTCGGCGAGGGTATTAAATACAAAGGTAAATACAAAAAGCACCAGCGCAGCCAGGAACAACACACGGAAGTGAGTGCTGCCTACCGCAGTTTCAGGCAGTTCAACCGCTATATTGGCGGATAAAGTACGCATACCTTCGAAGATATTAAAGTTCACCACAGGACTGTTACCCGTTGCCATCAGTACTATCATGGTTTCACCCACAGCACGGCCAAAGCCCACCATCACCGCAGCGAACACGCCAGGACTTGCTGTTGGCAATACCACGCCCACCATGGTTTGCCATGGTGTCGCTCCCAAAGCTAAAGAGCCCTGGGTTAAGTGGCGAGGCACGTTAAAAATCGCATCTTCAGCAATAGAGAAGATATTCGGAATAACAGCAAAGCCCATGGCGATCCCCACAATCAGCGCATTACGTTGGTCGTAATTAATGCCATTGTCGGTAAACCATTGACGTAAGCTGCCATCAAAAAAGGTGTTGTCAATCATTGGGCTGGCACTAATCGCCAGATAACCAAACAGGATAATCACAGGCACTAAAAACGCTGCTTCCCAGCCTAAGCCAAAACGGTTACGGATGGATTCCGGCATATAACGCCATAAATAGGCGGCCGCAAGCATCATAAATGGCATCAGGAACAGGATGGCAAATACAGCGCTTAAATACTCTTCGATAAAAGGCGCCAGCCATAAACCTGCCAGGAAACCCAAAATAACAGTAGGTAAAGCCGCCATAATTTCGATGGTAGGTTTGACCTTACCGCGCAAGACCGGCGTCATAAAATAAGCCACGTAAATTGCGCTCATAATAGCCAGTGGAGTGGCAAACAGCATGGCAAAAAAGGCCGCTTTTAAAGTACCAATAGCCAATGGCACCATGCTCATTTTCGCTTCAAATTCGTCAGAACCTGCAGAAGCCTGCCAAATGTATTTGGCTTCATCACGGCCTTCGTACCATACCTCGTTCCACAGTGCTTTATAAGACACATCCGGATGCGCATTTTCCAGCTCAAACTTATGCATCTGACCTTTGTCATCCAGCATCAAAAAATTGGTATTGATTGGAGATACGGCAATTTGTTTTGCAATCAGGCCATCATCAAAGCTTTCTAAAAATAAAGTGCGGGCTGAAGTACCGTAATGAATGCCTAAATGACCTTTATCATCGATGGCCATAAAACCTTTACGGGAGTATTCAGATTCAATTTGAGTAATAGCACCAGGGTGCTGTTCAAAGTCACGGATTTGTTTTAAGTCGAAGTTGTTGTGCTGATCGCGCACTAAAAACCACTGACTCAACTCGCCTGTAGAGGACCCCACCACCAGCGACACAGTACCAACCAGGAACTCCATTGCAGTGATTTGTGAACCTGAAGACACAGCGTTCACGCTTTGTACTAAACGCGCCTGCTCTGGATTATTAATGGCGTAGTAATGAATGTGACCTGTTTTGTCCGAAACAAACAAATTCTGAAAAGTGTTATCGATCAGGATTTTACTGGCAGAGGCAGGCGCATCAGGCAAGCTGTAGTCGGTGCGAACCACTGTAGTTTCGCCGGTAAGAAACACAGTTTCAGCCACCATATTCGACAACACCAGACGACCATCAGCTGTGTAGGCACTCAACATCCGGTTTTCGTCTTTTTCCTGAATGGCAACGGCCAATAAAGCCTGGCCCTGAGCATCAACCTGCACAGGCGCTTCACCTAAAGGAAAGCTAACTTTAGGATTGACCTGACGCTGGTCATTTGGATAACTCAGCAGGTATTCGTGCTTGGCTATAAGAGCCTGACCATTGGATAAACCTAAAATAATGGTACCAGTACGAGGGTCAGCTTTACCAAAAGCTGTGACAGTGGCACCAGCAGGCAATGCCAGCTGAACCTGCTGTTTTAGTTCGCCTGTATTGGCATCAAAAAATTGCAGCTGTGCGTCAGAGGTAATGGTTAAACCCACTTCACCATAACGTTCAATATTGCTGTGCAGCGGTTGCGCCGCAGGGCTCTGGTAGCTGGTTTTCTGCTCTACCGAAGCAGAAGAAAACAAAGGCCCTACTTCAGAAAACAGATAAACAAATATAGTGGCAAAAGCCAGCACCACACTGATGCCGGCAAAGCTGATGCCATATTTGGAGATTTTATCTTTAATAGCACGCCAGCGCCGTAATCGGGCCCGACGTTCACCAGTTGGCAGCAAAGAACGCGGCGAATCACCGGCTGACTGCTGACTTGGATGGGTTGAGTGCATAGTTGCGATACCACCAGTTACTTTGAGATGCAGGCAACTATAGTAGAGTTTTATGACGGAAATATTACATAGTGGTTTTTTGTCATATAAATGACATATTACGGATGCGTAAAGTAAAATGGGGTCAGATCACATTGTTAACAGTTAACAATGTGATCTGACCCCATTTTTATATCAGTCGGGTTTATTTAATACCTAAGTCAGTCAGAGCTTTAGCTGCTACTGAAGCTGGTACTGGCACATAACCGTCGTGAGCTACGACGTCCTGGCCATTTTTCGACAACACAAAGCGAACAAATTCACGCTCTAAAGGCAGCATTTCTTTGTTAGGGTGCTTGTTGATATAAACATACAGGAAACGTGATAACGGGTATTTACCATCTAAAGCGTGGTCTGCATTTGGTGCATAAAACGGCTCGCCTTCTTTTTTCGCTAAAGGTAAAGCACGTACGCTTGATGTGATGTAACCAATACCTGAGTAACCGATACCGTTGATAGATTCACTGATGCCCTGTACTACAGAGGCTGAACCTGGCTGTTCGTTGATGCTGGATTTAAAATCACCACCACATAAAGCCACATCTTTAAAGTAACCATAAGTACCAGATACAGCGTTACGGCTGTATACAGTAAAATCACGATTCGCCCATGCGCCTTCCATGCCTAACTGGCCCCAACGTGTTACATCTTCTTTGTAACCACATTTACGGGTTGCAGAAAAAATAGCATCCACCTGAGCAATAGTCAGACCTTTTAACGGGTTGTCTTTGTTCACGTATACAGCTAATAAATCGATAGCGACCGGAATAGCCATTGGCTTGTAGCCATACTTGGCTTCGAAATCCTGAACTTCTGATGGCTTCATCGCACGGCTCATTGGGCCAAAGTTTGATGTACCTTCAGTTAAAGCTGTAGGAGCAGTAGAAGAACCAGCACCCTGAATCTGGATATTGACGTTCGGGTATTGCTTACGGAATTCTTCAGCCCACTTGGTCATCAGGTTGTTTAACGTATCAGAACCAATGCTGGAAATATTGCCTGAAACACCAGTGGCTTTTACATAAGCTGGTAATTTAGGATCGGCTTCGATAATGGCTGCCTGAGCGGTCAGGCCTAAAGTGGCTGCGATCAGACTTAATGAAGTTAATAACTTTGCTACTTTCACGTTGCTCTCCTCACAACAGACAAATGCCTGTTCGTGGTTCAGGTTGTTTTCTCAGATTCATCATAAGAAAGAAATATGACACTAATATGACGAAATAAAAGAACCTTTGCCCAAAGTAATTCACCTTAGGCTCCAGACCACATCTTCTGTCCGCTGCTCAAGCTACTGAACTGTATCCACGATATGAGTTAAACAGATGAAAATTGAGCTGCATCAGTTTTTTTTTAATTTGTCAGGAGAATTGCGACGACTTGACTGTCAAAAATTGGCCAGAGGTCTACAATGGGGTAAGCCAAATCTGGCTAACCCACTGTTTTTCAATAGGTGTTTTGCATTTTTATCAGTTTTCCGCAGTTTCCGGGAGTAAGGTTGTATGAAGCAGTTGATTTTAACCGTTATAGGTCAGGATAAAGCAGGTTTAGTAGAACAACTCGCCACCGTCATTGCCAGCCATCAGGGCAACTGGATGGCCAGCAATTTAAGTCACTTAGGTGGTTACTTTGCGGGTATATTGCAACTGGAAGTGTCTGAAGAGCAT
Organism: Gammaproteobacteria bacterium; assembly: GCA_018815765.1. Taxonomy (GTDB): domain Bacteria; phylum Pseudomonadota; class Gammaproteobacteria; order Enterobacterales; family Alteromonadaceae; genus Pararheinheimera. Next base: position 8,472 of record JAHIWM010000280.1, read on the forward strand.
GTGTTTGCGTTAACCACAGAACTGGAACGTATGTCGGACCTGGATATTAAAATTCAGCAAGGCTTACACTCAGAAATTCATCCGGATAAACAGCTGCAGTTTGTTATTACAGGCAATGACAGGCCCGGCATAGTGCGTGAGCTGTCCAGCGTGATCAAACACAAAGGTGCCAATATTATCCACTTTGAAAGCTCCAAACAAAGCGCGCCCAACTGGGGAGTACCTTTGTTCCATGCAATAGCTACAGTAGAACTGCCTGCAGGTCTGAATAAAGATGAAGTCGTCAAAGCTCTTGAGGCGATAGCATCTGACGTAGTGGTTGATATTGAACACTAAATTCTCTGAAAAAAATATTTCTGTAATAGAGGATCAAGCCCTTGATCCTTTCATCAGTCTGTCATAAAACTGCCATAGAGTAGCTCCAGAACCCGATCAGGAGCGCGTTATGGTCATTACAGAGCTAATACATACTGTGAGCGATACGAATTATTTTCCCCGCGAATTAAGCTGGCTGTCATTTAATGGCCGTGTACTGCAGGAAGCAGCTGACGAACGTAACCCTTTAATTGAACGTTTACGTTTTTTAGGTATTTATTCTAATAACATGGATGAGTTTTTCCGGGTCCGGGTAGCGGATGTGAAACGCCGTATCCTGCTGAAAAAATACCATGCGAACGAGCAGGAAGATGCCGAGCAGTTGCTGCATGATATTCAGAATATTGTGTTACATATGGGTGAGCGTTTTAATAAAATTTATGACGACTTACAACAAGAACTACGTAAACATAATATTGAGCTGATTGATAATTTTAAGCTGACCGATGCTCAGGCGCAGTGGGCCAGAAGTTTTTACCGCAGTGAAATACAGCGGCATTTATCACCTATTATTCTGTCGGCCGAAGAAGTAAAACTGGCCAAACATTTAGAAGACAACGCCACCTACCTGATGGTGGAGATGACCGGCTCCAATAAAGCCGAATACGCCATAGTGCAGGTACCTACCGGTGTGATGTCACGTTTTGTTGAACTACCGCTGCATTTAAACAAAAGCAAAAAGAAAGGCCGCTACCGCCGGCAAATTATTTTGCTCGACGACATCATAGTGCACTGTTTAAAAGACTTGTTTAACGGCTTTTTTGACTTCTGCGAAATTCAGGCCTTTTCACTGAAACTGACCCGTGACGCCGAATACAATATCAGTGATACGCTGGATCAATCCTTGATCGACAAAATGTCCAAAGGCATCAAACAGCGACTGAAATCTGAGCCAGTGCGTATGGTGTACGACAGCCATATGCCTGAGCATATGCTGAAAATGTTGAAAAAATTACTCGGCTACAGCTCTTATGACTCCTTAATCCCCGGCGGTAAATACCGTAACTTTAAAGACTTTATTGGTTTTCCAAATATTGGCCATCCGTCTTTAGAGTTTCCAGCCATGCCGGTACTAAAAAGCCCGGAATTTGAGCGCCATACCACCAGCTTTGAAGCGATACGTACCTGCGATATTTTGCTGTATTACCCTTATCACAGCTTTGGCTATTTTACCGAGTGGGTGCGTCAGGCGTCCTTTGACCCTAAAGTCACCACCATAAAAATGACCATGTACCGTGTGGCGAAAAATTCACGGGTCATCCGCTCCTTGCTGGATGCTGTGCGCAACGGTAAACAGGTCACAGTAGTGGTTGAACTGAAAGCCCGTTTTGATGAAGAAAATAATATCAATTGGGCGCGGCGCATGACTGAAGCCGGTATTGAAGTGATCTTTGGTCTGCAAACCTTAAAAATTCACTCCAAGCTGTGTTTAATCACCCGCCAGGAAAAAGGTAAAACTGTGAAGTTTTCCCATATAGGCACAGGTAACTTTAACGAAAAAACGGCCCGTATTTATACCGATATGAGCTTATTCACCTGCCACAGTGAAATTTGTGATGAAGTGGATCAGGTGTTTGAATTTATTCAGTACAGCTATAAGCCGTTCCAGTTTAACCATTTGATTGTCTCCCCAACCTGGAGCCGCCCTAAACTCAGCGCCCTGATAGAGCGGGAAACCAGTTTTGCCACTTCTGGCCGCAAAGCTGAAATCACGCTAAAAATCAATAACCTGGTTGATAATCAGATCATTGATTTACTCTATAAAGCCAGCATGGCCGGTGTGAAGATCCGTATTATGGTACGGGGCATGTGTTCGCTTATTCCCGGCGTTAAAGGTCGTAGTGACAATATCCATGTATTAAGTGTGCTGGACAGATACCTTGAACACGCCAGGGTTTATGTATTTAACAATGGTGGTGACACTGATTTGTATATCTCATCGGCCGACTGGATGACCCGTAACCTGGATCAGCGGGTAGAAGTGGGTGTGCCTATTTATGATGCGGCTATTAAACAGCAAATCATGACCACATTGGATATTCAGTGGCACGACAACGTCAAAGCCCGGATTATTGATAAAGATCAAAGCAACCACTATGTAAAAAGAGGCAATAAGCGTAGCATTCGCTCCCAACAGGAAATCTACGATTATTTTGCTCAGTTGCAGCAATCCACTCAGGCCGGAACATGACCCACTGGACCAGCACAGACGCTACCATAGATACACAAAAAGCCGCTTATATGGCGGCTGTTGATTTAGGCTCAAACAGCTTTCATATGGTGATAGCCCGTGTAGTAGACGGCGCTTTGCAGCTTCTACACCGCGAGAAACAAAAAGTACAGCTGGCTGAGGGTTTAACAGAAGATTTACTGCTGACCGAAGAAGCCATGTTACGCGGTCTGGCTGTACTGGCACAGTTTGCTGATACCTTAAAACCAGTTCCGACAGAGTCAGTACGTGTTATAGCCACTTATACCTTAAGACGGGCAAAAAACAGCGCTATGTTTTTACGCCGGGCTCAGGCTGTCTTCCCTTTCCCTATTGAAGTCATTTCAGGCCAGGAAGAAGCACGTTTTATTTATCAGGGTGTAGCACACTTTGAGCATTACACTGGCCGTCGGCTGGTGATGGATATAGGCGGTGGCAGCACTGAATTTGCCATAGGCGAAGGCTTTTTACCGCTCAGACTGGCCAGCCGCAATATGGGTTGTGTCAGTTATGCACAGTTTCATTTCCCGAATGGCCGCATCAGTGCCAAAAAGTTTGAACGGGCCATTTTACAAGCTGAGCAGGAACTGGAGCCTATAGTCTCAGCTTACCGTGAAACCGGTTGGCAACAGGCGGTCGGTACGTCAGGCACGATAAAAACCATTCGCGATATTATTGTCGGTTTAGGCTGGCATCCGGTCTGCATTGAACTCGAACACCTGCTGCAATTAAGAGACCTGCTGATAGCACAGGAAAATAGCCTGCAATTGGATTTACCTGGCTTAGCTGATGATCGTAAGCTACTGATTTGTTCAGGTTTAGCCATTCTGATTGCCGCTTTTAATATGCTTGGCATTTCACAAATGTATTATGTGGATGCGGCACTGCGTGAAGGCGTGCTGTATGAAATGAGTGATCGTTTGCATCATCACGATATTCGCGAACACACCATTCAGAGTCTGATCAAAAGATACAGCATAGATACAGCTCAGGCCGACAGAGTGCGTCGCACAGCGTTGGAGTTATTTGCTCAGCTGCGGGCAAACTGGCAATTGACGGATGAAATGGCCGATTTACTAAGTTGGGCCGCCACTGTTTATGAAATTGGTTTGCATATTAATTCGTCCAGTGTGCAGCGGCATTCGTCTTATATCTTAAAAAATGCCAATTTGCCTGGTTTTAACCAGGAACAGCAGCAGCTTATCGCCACTTTGGTGCGTTCACACCGCCGGAAAATTAAAAGCGAAGATTTATCGCAGTTTTATTTATATAGCTCAAGTCAGGTGGTGTCTTTACTGGTGTTGCTGCGTATGGCGGTGTTACTCAATCAAAAACGCCGCGATGACTTTTTACCTGAACTTAAAGTACTGGGTAAAAATCAACAACTCAATTTGCAGCTTCCTAAAGAATGGCTGGAACAACAACCCTTATTGGTTGCTGATCTCCAGCAAGAGCAATTACATCTGAAAAAGATTGCCTTTGTGCTCGACTGCCCCTATTTAGTAGAGTGCAGCTTACAAAGTCCGGGTTTTGATCCATCCAGTCTGGATGAGGAGTAATCACATAACGCCCAACAGGCAAAAGGAAAAGTTACAGATGCCGCAGATTTTTAGTAACGACGCTATTAGCAGAGCCTTATTGTTGGTGATCCTCTGCGCCGGCGTATTCTTTTTTATTGGTTTTCTGGTTCCTGTACTGGCTGCTTTGATTATTTGTTTTGCCAGTTGGCCTTTGTACCGTCATCTGCTGAACTACTGCCGCAATAACTCAACCCTTGCTGCTACTGTCGCTATTATTTCCATTGTATTAGGTTTGGTGATCCCGCTGGCTATGGTGTTCAGTTATGCGATGGAAGAAATACGTGCCTGGATTGAGTGGTTGAAATATGCCAACGAACACGGCGCTGCCGTGCCAGACTGGCTAAAAGCATTGCCTGGAGTTGGAGAAACCTTAGCTGCTTATTGGCAAACCTACTTAGGCGAACCTCATCAGTTAGGCCAGGTGGTCAGTTTAGTCAGCGGCGAACAAATAGGGGGGATCTCCAGATGGGTGCTGACTTTTGGCTGGACCACAGCCGGCTTTATGCTGACCTTGTTGTTTATGCTGATCACCTTATTTTTTCTGTACAAAGACGGAGAACGTTTGGCGTGGCAACTGGATACTGTTGGCGAACGCATTTTACCTGATCGCTGGAACCGCTTTTCCCGTGTTGTGCCTGCCACCGTCAGCTCGACTGTGATAGGTATGACCATTATCGCTATAGGCGAAGGTGTGGTGCTGGGCATAGCGTATTGGATAGCAGGTGTGCCCTCCCCTGTAGCTTTTGGTGTGCTGACCGGCTTTATGGCACTTATTCCGGGCGGTGCGCCTTTATCTTTTAGTTTAATTTCCATTTATCTGATTGGCACCGGCGATTTAACAGCTGGGGTTGGCTTATTTTTATGGGGCAGCATTGAGCTTTTTATTGTGGATAAAACTATCAGGCCCAATCTGGTAGGTGGCCCGGTCAAACTACCGTTTTTACCGACCTTTTTTGGTTTAATCGGCGGTGTTAAAACTATGGGCATGGTGGGTTTGTTTGTGGGGCCTGTGTTGATGGCACTGTTAGTGGCGATTTGGCGCGAATGGCTCAGAGAACCTAAAGAAAACAAAAAACTACCTGAAGTACTTCAGAGTAAAACTGATCCTGAATAAAAGCCCTCTTATCTGACAATTCAGGTAAGCAGCTTTGCTTTTGTACAAAGACTCAGTATGGTGGTGTCCAGAGATCTTAAGGACATCATCATGCGCAAAGTAAACCATCTGACACTACAAAAAACTCTGCTGTCACTCCTGCTTGCCGGTGCGTTTTCGACGCAGGCAACCACTGATTTAAAAGCTCAAACCGAATCCGCTATTAAGACGATACAGCCACAGATGCTGGAATGGCGCCGTCATTTCCATCAGCACCCGGAATTATCGAACCGAGAAGTCAATACAGCCAAAAAAGTAGCTGACCACTTAAAATCCCTTGGGCTGGAAGTGCAAACCGGCATTGCCCATCATGGTGTGCTGGGTGTATTAAAAGGCGCTAAACCTGGCCCTACGGTGGCTTTACGGGCTGATATGGATGCGTTACCTGTCACTGAACAGGTCGATTTACCTTTTGCGTCTAAAGTGCGCAGTACCTTTAATGGCCAGGATGTGGGTGTGATGCATGCCTGTGGTCATGATGCCCATACGGCTATGCTGATGGCCACAGCCTTAGTGCTGACAAAGCTGAAAGCTGATCTTGCAGGCACCATTTTATTTGTGTTTCAGCCCGCTGAAGAAGGCCCGCCTGCAGGTGAAGAAGGTGGTGCTAAGCTGATGCTCAAAGAAGGAGTATTTGCCAAATACAAACCTGATGCCATTTTTGGCCTGCATGTTTGGCCAGGCCCTGCAGGACAATTGCAGGTAAAAAGCGAAGGCATAATGGCAGCTGCTGACAGCTTTAATATCACAGTCAAAGGTAAACAGGTGCATGGCTCCAGCCCATGGCGTGGTGTCGATCCTATAGCGGTCACAGGTCAGCTCATTACCGCCTTACATCAAATTCCAGCCCGTCAGTTGGATGTGACGCAAGCTCCGGCTGTGTTATCTGTAGGTCAGGTGCATGGTGGCGTGCGCTGGAACATTATTCCGGATGAAGTAAAACTTGAAGGCACAATACGGACTTTTGATCCTGTTATGCGTGAGCAGTTATTACAAAAAATGCAGCACACTTCAGAGCATATAGCGGCTGCCAGTGGCGCTACCGCAGAATTTCATAACCATGGTTTTGCTGCTGTGACCTGGAATGATGCCAAACTGACAGAGTGGGCAATGCCGAGCTTGCAGTGGGCTGCTGGCAAAGCTGGTGTGGCGCCAATAAAACCTATTACCGCCTCTGAAGACTTTTCATTTTTCCAGCAACAAGTACCAGGGGTATTTTTCTTTTTGGGCATAGCACCGGACAATACTCCGGTCGACAAAACAGCACCTAACCATTCCCCATTTTTTCAGGTCAATGAAAAGGCGCTGGAAAATGGTGTACGGGCTTTAACTGGCCTGGCTTTAGATTACCTCGCTAACCCGGCAAAAACAGATAAGAAAGACTAAAGAGTAAAACCATCACCACAGCGGCAAAACCGAACACTTTGCCGCTGCATTGCTTTAAATCCTGCCAACAGGTTAAAAGCCCAGTCACTAACATTGCAAAAATCAGACAACTCTGTGACAACACAAGGGCGCCTTGACTGAACCAGGATGGCACGGCAAAGCCAATATTGATCCCCAATACCGCAATAAAACCAAGCACAAACCACGGAAAAACAAAGCCCTCTTTGTTTTTACTGTTAAAACTCAGCAGAAGTAAAAAAGGCACTAACAAACAAACCCGGAATAATTTAGCAATCACAGCTTGTGACGCTGCATCGCCTAATTGACTGCCTGCAGCCACAGCTTGTGATACTTCAGGTGCTGTGCTGCCAATCAGCCAGGCCAATTGTGCTTCAGGTAAAAAACCTGCGTGCATCAATAAGGAATACCCCAGCAACGCCAGCAAGCCCATCAACAAAACCATAGCCAGGCTTTGAGTTAAAGTCGCTTCGTCACTTTTGCGCACTGACCAGGTGGCAAAAATGGCTGAAGTACCGCAGAAACTTAAACCACAACTGACTAAAAGCACCAACTCTTTGGGCAGTTTAAACACTTTAAAGCCAAGCCATAGTGCAGTGGTCAGTACCAGTAACACCAAAGCTGCGAGCTGTAATAAAGCCAGCGGGCTGGTTTGCAGCACCAGTTCAGAATCGACACTAAAAGCAAATAAAACTATGCCAAAACGTAGTGCTTTTTGCTGCAACAGCGCTAGCTTATCCAGCTGGGAAGCGAGCAGCTCACGAGGCTGAATCGAACATAAAGGCAGTATAAAAGCCGCAGATAATCCCAAAAGCAAAGCCACAAACACAGGACTGACAAACTGATGCAATACAGGCACAGTCAGATAACAGAGTTGTAACAGCAGGCTCAGCAGAAGTAAAACCAACATAATGGTGTCATCTTTGTTGTAAACACACCGCTATTGTAATGGGTGATCAAAATAAGAATAATGGATTTATCTTATTACTCAGATTAGATAAACAAATGAATTATCCCAGCACTCGTCACTGGTTGTTATTGGATGCTATTTGTCGTCAGCATAGCCTGACCAAAGCAGCGGATCTTTTGGCGTTAAGTCAGTCAGCAGCCAGTCAGGCTTTAAAAGAGCTGGAACAACGCCTCGGCCAGCCATTATTTTTACGTCAGGGCCGGCAACTGATCCCTACTCAACATACCTTGGATCTGTTACCTAAACTGCAGGTATTTCTTGAGTTGCAGCAGGAGCTGGTGAATTCAGAGCCTGACAAAGGCGAACTGAGGCTGGTGGCCAGTGAAACTGTGGGTTGTTATTTATTGCCCGGATTACTGGCTCAATTTACGGCTCTTTATCCACAAATTGATTTTAAATTAAGGCTTTGCAACAGCAGCGAAGTGCTGCATCTGATGCACCAGCAACAAGCTCAGCTGGGTTTTGTCGAAGGTCCGGTATTGAGCGCTGAATTCACTATTGCGCATTGGCGACAGGATCTGACGGTATTGTTCGGTCACCCCAAGTTGCATCAGAATTTATCGACAGAACAATTATTAGCAGAGCGCTGGATAGTGCGGGAACAAGGTTCAGGCACAAGAGCTGTGCTGGAACATGAATTGGCTCGCTTACACTGGGCGCCCAACAATTTGCTGGAACTGGAACGACCTGAAGCTATTAAACAAGCAGTGAAACAAGGCCTGGGTATTGGTTGTTTACCTTTGTTGGCAGTGCAGGATGAAATTAATGCAGGTCAGTTGATTCTGTTGCAAAGTCCTTTGCAGTTGCAGCGACATTTTCGGCTGGTACAACACAAAAACTATCACCCGCCCCTACTGCAAAAGTTTTTGCACTTTCTGCAGCAGGACAGGCCAGTTAACGGACTTTGATAGCTTTACGTTTTGGTGATGTTTCGGCAGGTAAGCTAAAAGAAAAACTACTGCCTTTTTTCGGTTCACTGAAAATCATCAGCTTGCTGTTGTGACGTTGCAGCACGTGTTTCACTATAGCTAAACCAAGACCTGTACCGCCTGTGGCGCGGGCTCTGGCCTGATCAACACGGTAAAAACGTTCAGTCAGACGTTTCACATGCTGCGGCGCTATACCTTCACCATTGTCGCTAACACTAAACACAGCCTTCTGATGCTGGCGTACCCAACTGACCTGAATTTCGCCGCCATTTGGCGTGTATTTAATCGCATTGGTGATCAGGTTAGAAAAGGCACTACGTAACTCTTCACGAATACCTGACACCACAAGCCCAGGTTCCACTGAAAAGCTGATCTGATGATGCTTATCCCGATTTAAAGTCTGAGATTCCTGCTCCAGCATCGCCAGCATCGCAGGCACATCGATATGATCTTCAAACTGCACTTTAGCTGCAGCTTCAATACGGGATAAAGTTAACAGTTGCTGTACCAGCGCATCCATGCGTTTGGTTTGCTCCAGCATCACAGTGTGAGCTTTTAGCCAGATACCGGCGTTGGGCAGGTTATCTGCATCCATAACTTCCAGATAGCCCTGTAATACAGTTAACGGAGTACGCAATTCATGGGAGACGTTAGCGACAAAGTCTTTACGCACCTGCTCCAGCAGTTTTAACTGAGTCACATCCCGCACGATCAACAAATGCTGATCATCACCATATTGCAGCATGCGGTATTCCAGCACTAAATCTTCGTTGACCGGAGAGGATAACTCCAGTGGCTGGTCAAATTGCTTCTGCTGAATATAAGTCTGAAATTCCGGATTACGAATAAGGTTATCAATCCGCTGACGCTCATCCTGTGGCCAGCGTAAGCCAACCAACTGCTGAGCCAGTTTATTACACCAGATAATGGTCCAGTCACTGTTCAACACCACTATGGCGTCAGGCAAAGCCTCGGCACCATCGCGAAATCGTCGGATCAGGGCACGCAACTCTTTATTCTTTTTACGGGCTTTGCGCAGGCGGTAATAAATACCGTCAAATACTTGCTGCCAGCTACCATCACCGGCCGGAGGCGTCAGCTTTTTATCGCGCCACAACCATTTGTCCAATATAAAAATATGCCGGTAATTCCAGCCAAGCAGCACTAAAGAGGTGGCAAATAAAGCGGGAAACAGCAGGTCAAACAACCAGCCAATTAATGCAACGATAAAAAACAAAAGGAAGATTTTGCTGACAATCTTCCTCTTAGACAGTAACAAACGCATAGTACTCACTTTTATCGGTTATTTCGCTGAAAACCTATAACCTGAACCCCGTACAGTTTGCACTAAACGGTCATGCCCAGCCAGAGAAATGGCCTTACGTAAACGACGGATATGCACATCGACTGTTCTGTCTTCGACATACACATTAGTACCCCAGACATGATCCAGCAATTGTTCACGGCTATAAACCCGCTCCGGGTGCGTCATAAAGAAATGCAATAAGCGGAATTCTGTTGGCCCCATATCCACGGCTTGCTCAGAAGCAGTCACACGGTGAGACACAGGATCAAGTTTTAAACCCTGCACTTCAATCACATCATCTAAGCTGGTTGGCGCCACACGGCGGATCACAGCTTTAATACGTGCCATCAGCTCTTTTGGCGAAAAAGGCTTAGTGACATAGTCATCTGCGCCTACTTCAAGGCCACGAACTTTGTCTTCTTCTTCACCACGTGCCGTGATCATAATGATTGGGATAGTACGGGTTAGCTCATGCCCTTTCATTTTTTTTGCAAACTGAATACCACTGCCACCAGGCAACATCCAGTCCAGCAAAACTAAATCAGGGTAAGGTTCTACCAGCATATTGACGGCAGAATCAAAATCTTCCGCTGTGCTGGCCTGATAACCATTTTGTTCAAGCACAAAACACAACATGTCACGGATCGGTGCTTCGTCTTCTACCACCAGGATTTTTCTAGACATAACCCTCTACCAATTCAAGCTAATTTATTGATTGTGACCAGTATGGCGTTAGTTTATGACAGTTTTATGAAAGCAAAACAAGCATTCTGACCTCTAATGACCAGAAACTAACACAGCGAAATAACCAACTGCCAGGTTCAGACAGCACACCACTGCGAAAAGGTGTCACCTTTTTATCCGGGAAATAAAAAACCACCAATTTGATTACATTTTTCTAATAAAGATAAAAGTCCATTTCATGACACTTTAGTGAACCTTTTTTGACATCATCGCCGCAACACCACGCCAGCCGTGGCCTGTAGTTTTAGTTCAATGCAACAATCGCTCACTGTAATAAAACAGTCATTAAGCCTGAGTATGGTTGGCTACAGCTTTTTTATAACAACAGCATTCCTGTACTTATTGGAGATTGAGTGATGGCTTTACGTAACTTTTTAAAATTGAGCGCAATTGCCTCAGCTTTAGTATTAGCTGGTTGTGGTGGTGGTGATATCAACATCGATACTGGCAATGGTGGCAATGATGGCGGTGGCGGTGTAACTCCACCACCGGCAAGTGTTTGCCCTTCTTTTGCAACTCAAGCCGCGGCCTTAGCCGGCGTCACTACTCCAGTGTGTGAAATTAAAGGCACTATCACCAGCGACACTACATTAACAGCAGATATCGCCTGGGCTTTAGCAGGCAAAGTGACTGTAGGTAATGATAACGCCAACAGCTCTACTTTAACTATCCAGCCTGGCACCAAAGTTTTTGGTAAAAGTGGTGCTGACTATTTAGTGGTTGCCCGTGGTTCAAAAATTCAGGCTGTAGGTACAGCGACAAACCCTATCATCATGACGTCAGTCAATGACATGTTAGGTTTATCTGATGACGAATCAGCCGCTGAATGGGGTGGTTTAGTTTTATTAGGTAAAGCACCAACAAACAAATGTAATCAGGCAGATTTAGCTAACTGTCAGGTAGAAGCTGAAGGTGAAGCTGGTCCATACGGTGGCTCTAACCCGGACGATAACAGCGGTGCTTTAAAATACGTTCAGGTACGTTACGCTGGTTTTGAGGTTATCCCGGATAACGAATTAAACGGTATCACTTTTGCTGGCGTAGGTCGCGGCACTACAGTCGAATACATTCAGGTGCATAACAACCTGGATGACGGTGTAGAGTTTTTCGGCGGCACTGTAGATGCTAAATATGTAGTGTTAACAGGCAACCGTGACGACTCTTTAGACTGGGCTGATGGCTGGACTGGCCGTATGCAGCACGTATTAATCCGCCATAATCCAAACAATACCAAAGCCAACCGCGGTATTGAAGCAGATAACCAATCATCTAACTTCACAGCAACACCAGTCAGTAAGCCAAAAATTTCTAACCTGACTATTATCGGTAATAACTTTGATGGTGACGAAGACTCAGAGGGTATTTTATTACGCGCTGGTACTTCAGCTGAACTGTATAACGTGATTGTAACTGGCCCGGAAAAAATGGGCGAGTGTTTCGAAGTGAACACCACTGAAACTGCTAACTTTGCCAATAGCGGCGACTTAGTATTCCGTAACTCCATCATCGATTGCGCTGAACCTTTTGCAAACATCAAAGATTCTGCTGGCAACGTGACATTTAATGCAAAGACCTGGTTTGAATCTCAGCCAAACAACCTGGTCGGTGATGCATTATTAGGTGGTTATATCCCGGCCCCTAACTCTCCTGCTTTAGCAAACGGCTACAACGTTTCTAATAACGTCGATGGCTGGTTTGACAGTGTGAACTATATCGGCGCATTTAATGGCACTACTGACTGGACTAAAGGCTGGACTACGTCTTTACACATAGAAGATGGCGTTAACTTAAAAACTTGCCCTACAGGTACTACTGAAGTTGCCAGCTTAACAGGCCGTTTAAACTGCCAATTAACAGGTGATATCACTACGAACGTCACTTTAGCCGCAGGCGCTGAATATGTATTAAGCGGCCGTGTGCGTATTGGCGTGGACAATGCCACCAGCGCGACCTTAACAGTGCAACCTGGTGTAACCATCTATGGTAAATCAGGCGCTGACTTCCTGGTGGTAACCCGCGGTTCAAAAATTGTTGCTGAAGGTACAGCTGCTAACCCTATCACTATGACTTCGGTGCAGGACGTGATTGGTTCACCTACTGCTGCTGGTCAGTGGGGTGGTTTAGTCTTATTAGGTAACGCACCAAGCAACAAATGTGCTGATGTAAACAACTGTGCTGTGCAGGCTGAAGGTGATGCTGGTCCATATGGTGGTTCTAACGCAGCAGACAGCAGTGGTTCTCTGAACTATGTGATTGTGAAACATGCTGGTTTTGAAGTTATTCCTGATAACGAATTAAACGGTATTACTTTTGCTGCTGTAGGTTCAGGCACTAAATGCTCCAATATTCAGGTTCACCAGAACGTCGATGACGGTGTGGAGTTCTTCGGTGGTAGCGTCAGCTGTAAAAACGTAGTTCTGACTGCAAACGGCGACGACTCAGTGGATTGGGCAGATGGCTGGAACGGTAAAATGCAGTTTGTGTTAGTAAAACATGCAGCTGATAACGCCAAAGCAAACCGCGGTATTGAAGGTGACAACGATGCAGCTAACTTCACTTCAACGCCGGTTTCTAACCCAACTATCGCCAACATGACCATTATCGGTAACACCTTTGACGGTACAGATGATTCTGAAGGTGTGTTACTGCGCGCCGGTACTAATGCTCAGTTATCTAACTTCGTCATCGCTGGTCCAACTGGTATGGGTGAATGCCTGGAAATTGAATCTGCTCCATCACAGGCTTTAGCAGCTGCTGGCAGCTTAACCATGACCAACTCAGTGATTGGCTGCCCTACTGAAGCCGTGAAAGGCACAGTAGCAACAGGCGTAACTACTGAAGCTTGGTTCCTGAATCAAACAGCCAACAAACTGGCTGCTGATCAAAGCGCAGTATTAAACGGCATATTCACTATCGATGCCACTCCGGCCAAAGATATGAAAACTGTGGATGCCTTCTTTGATACCGTGAACTTTGTTGGTGCAGTATCAGAAAGCAACAACTGGACTGCTGGTTGGGCTGTAGGTCTGGACGACTAAAGCAACCATAAACTGTCGGCTCGCCGGCAGTTTTGAATTCACTTAGTGCCGGGCCTCCTTTGGATAAGCCCGGCACATTGATGTACGAATTAGCTGATAGGACCAAGTTCAAATGAGCAGCAAGCAAAGTTTTAAAATCAGTCAGGTTGGCCGCGGCGTGCTGCTGGCGTTAGCCGCAGCAACCAGCATGATGCCTGCATTAGCCCAGGAAACACCTGCAAAGCCGGTAGAAGACAGCAAAGAAGTTGAGCGTATTGAAGTCTCAGGCCGTCTGATGAGCTCAGCCGCTTCCGCAGCAGCAGAACGCCGTGAACAACCTTATGTCGCAGAATTATTAGGCATGGAGCAAATTTCCAGAGCTGGCGACAGTAATGCAGCAACAGCACTTCGCCGTGTGACAGGTTTAACTTTAGTCAAAGACAAATTTATTTACGTGCGTGGTTTAGGGGAACGTTATTCCAGTACCTTATTAAACGGCGCTATGGTACCAAGCCCGGATCCTACCCGGAACGTTATCCCTTTGGATATGTTTCCGGCCGGTATTATTGAAAGTTTAGTGGTACAAAAAGCCTATTCACCTGAACTACCTGCAGCTTTTGGTGGTGGTAGTGTCAATATCCGCACAGCGTCTATTCCTTTACAACGCAGTTTTAACCTCTCTGTAGGTACAGGCTACAACAGCCTGAACAGCGATGATGCTTATACCTACAACGGCGGTGGTGATGACTGGATGGGTAGCGATGATGGCACCCGCGCTATGTCTCCGGAATTACGTGCTGCTTTGGATCAATACGGTACTATTAACCAGATTGATATCGCTGAAGCTTTAGGTGGCATTAACCAGGGTAACCTGGCTCAGGCAGCCACCATAGTGCGTGAACTGGGTTTAAACTTTAACCGTGATGTTGATGTACAACGTGAAAATATCAAACCTGACTTTGATGGCAGCGTATCCTTTGGTGATAAGTTTGATATTGGATCCTCTGTATTTGGCGTAATGGCGGGTGTCAGCTATGACAGATCCACGCAGAATATCGAAGAACAGGAACGTTACTTCTCAGTCTCTGGTGACGATTTAGTTCCTTTAAATATCTATGATGATATTAAAGGTACAGAACATCAGGTAAAACTGTCTGGCATGCTGAACTTTGGTTTAGAACTGGACGAAAACCATAAGTTTGAGACTGCGTCGATTTATCTGCGGGATACCAAAGATGAAGTCAAAATAAAAAATGGTGACAGCATAGAAACTGTCAACGAAGCAGACCGCTTTAATACAGACACCTCTTTGCGTTATGAAGAACGTTCTATGTTCAGCAACCAAATTCGTGGTCGCCATAATTTGCCATGGTTGTATGACATCAGTGTCGACTGGCAATATACGGACGCTAAAGCCGAACGTGACGCACCAGGTGAAATCGAATACCGCTACGTGAACGAACTTCAGGCTGACGGCACTTACACTTCGTTCCTGCGTCGTAACGACAATGCTGTAACCTACAGCTTCGGCAAAATGGAAGACGATACTGAAAACGGTAGCTGGAATGCTAAACTGCCTTTTACTTTAGGCAAAGCTGAAATGGTCTTAAACGGTGGTTATTCCTATTTTGAGCGTACCCGTGATTCTGAAACCAACCTGTTTAAAT
>JAHIWM010000281.1 GCA_018815765.1 Gammaproteobacteria bacterium
ATCGGCGAGCATTGTTTTTACATTCATGGCGGCACTCATGGTTTGAGAGTTTTGGCGAATGATCTGATCGGGAACTGCCATGAATGTTCCCTTCGCCTCTAATTATTTGTTTTATCTACGCCATTCGTGGGGATTCGTCAGGGGATTTAGGTGACCGCTATAAAAGCGCTTATTTGGTGGGCTTAGCAGGACCAGCCAAACGACCAGTAACAGACGGCGCTTTTAGCTTCAGCATTCTGGCAAATGATGAACGGGTTTTGTCTGCATGCTTTTTCATACGCAGCAAAGCCTCATCAAGATTGTCGTCTTGATTTGTATGGTCTTTCGCAGTGTTTTCTAAAGCAGCCATAATGACCTCCTACATTTCATCGAATTCTAGCCCATTTGATACATAAGTTGAAACAAGGTTCATCTCAATCTTCCACCAGTTTAAATAGTGCATTATTCAAATGGTCGAACGGATCAGTTTGGTCGAAACCTAAATCCCTGTAGTAATCCAATAGCCCAGGCTCTTCCATCGGATCTTGTATGGCAACCCACTTTGCTTCAATTGCGGCAGCGAAGTGCTCTGCACAACGGGCTGCAATAGGCAAAATAACCCCTTTCAAGGGATGATCTATTGGCAAGCCCTGCAGATAATTTATTTTTACAACCAGCTTTCCCCTGCTCGCTTTGCCTATCATTAAGCCACAGAGTGATTCGTCAAACCAAATGGCCAACTCAATACTGGCTGGATGATTACGACGGTATCTGGAACGCACTTCATGCCAATCCCAACCGATCTGACGTTGAACATCTTCTGCTTCAGGCCAATTCTTCCAGCTTTGGAGTGCATCGGCATTGATAGTCGTCAAACGTAAATACCCTGCAAGTTCCGGCAAATTTTGCACAGTTTCCTGCAGGGTAAGTAGCAACACCTGTTGCCTGATGACTTCATATTTATGACGGCGAGAGAGCATTCCTATCCTTCCCTGAACAAGTTCTGGGTACCATAAGCTGGCTTAGTTAATTTTAGCTGCCACTCAGTTATGCAGCATTTAATCTTTGCCTGAATACACTACTGCTTAAGGCTCAGACTAATACTCCGGCACCAGCTCCAACTGTTCAAGCCGAATAGCCATAGCTTCTACCGAGACTTTAAAGTACTCAGCCAAAGACGGCACGGCGTGGCCGTTAATACGATCTAAACTTGCTAAGGCCCGCGCCAAACCACGTGTGGTTTTTAACTGCTTTTCTGTTTTTTTGTCATTACTGTGATTGAACATAAAACGCAGCCCTTCGTGGTTTAACACTTCATCAGGAAAACGCTGTTCAAAAACGCTACGCACCAGTTTTTCTGGCATTAAAAAACAGGCGGCAAAATAGTCGGCTTCTTTTTCGATTGGATCGCGTTTAATAGCTGCGCCGCCATCAATGGGCTGGTCGCGGTGTAAACCCGATTGGTGATGCATAATGGCATGGCCCAACTCATGCGCCATGGTGAAATTCCGCACTAAGGGCAATATCCTGCGGGACGACGTGATAATGCGATTGTTTTTGTCGATCATGCCAGTCACTTCCTGACCAGGCTTAATCTCTCCCAGGCTATCCACTTCCCGATACTGATAGCCAAGTAAATAAAAGGCTTTTTCCGGGTCGAGCAATAACACAGGATCATCAGGTGCGCCCTCAGGCCATAAGCTATCGCGCTGCAAATAAATGGCATGCGCCAACTGACGGGCCGCCTTTTCAATCTGCTGCAAGGCAATATGCCCCTGTTTGTCTGCTGGCATGTCCGGAAACTGCAGAACTGGTGGTTGTTCATCCTGCTGATTATGCGCACAAGGGTTCTGATGCCCGGTTTGTAATGGGTGAATAGCGTCAGCTTCTGGCTTTGATAGCACAGCTTCAGGTTGAGCCGACATATCCACTTTTGCCCAAACCTCATCTGAATTATCGCCGTTGTTGAGCGATAAATAAGGGTCCTGATGCCCGCTATCCACATAAACAGGCAACAAAGCACTAAAGCCACCGTCCTCGTCCATATGAGCATAAGGGTTATTCATTCGTAGCCTGTCGGCTTTGATCTGATCTTTTGATGCAAGCATAACTGTTACCTTTGGTACAAAAAACAATCAGTTAAGCTTAGTAGGGTTTTCGGGAAAGTGGTAAAAGTGGGTCGATAGTGAGGATCTGAAAGAGATATGGGATCTTTAGAAAGAAGCCAGATCTAGCCGCAATAACTAAAGCAAGGTACTAACGCTATGAATAAATCTCTTTGGAAAGGCATTTCATCTATAGAACCGAAGTGAGGCCAAGCCAGCCTGTACTGCTTTTAATACAAACTAAATCAGCTTTTTCAGAGCGCTCGTAATTGCCCTCCCTGCCTTACTCTATCTTCTTCTCCTCTGGATTAAAGGAATTTTCCCGGGCATAACGGGCTGGCGGAAGTCCGACATGGCGGGTGAAGGCGACGGTGAAGGTGCTTGCCGAGCTGTAGCCAAGCCGACTGGCAACTTCAGAGATGTTTACCTCAGTTCTTCGCAACCAATCCTTAGCCAATGCCATACGCCAGGCGAGCAGATATTCCATTGGCGCCATGCCCACAGAGCGACTAAACCGCTCGTAAAACGCAGAGCGGGATAACGTCGCCTCATTGGCCAACTGAGCTACGGTCCAT
>JAHIWM010000282.1 GCA_018815765.1 Gammaproteobacteria bacterium
CAAGCGCAGCAAGGCGACGATTGTCATGCTTTGATGGCTTTGCTTGAAAAACTGACAGGGCAGTCCGCAAAAATGTGGGGGCCTAGTATAGTGGGTCATGGCTTCTACAGTTATGCCTACGACAGTGGGCGCACCGGAGAAGCTCCTTTGACTGGGTTCGCTATTCGTGGTCGTGATCTGGTGCTCTATCTGTCGGTGAATAGCGAAGAACAGCAAGCTTTATTGACCAGATTGGGCAAACACAAGATGGGCAAGTCTTGCCTTTATTTCAAACAGCTTGCTGATCTGGATAAGGCTGTACTGGAACAGCTGATTGCCGGTTCAATCACTGAGTTAAGGCAGCGCTACGGGTAAAAAGATCACTGAACCCAAAGGTGCTTTTTCTGTTATGGAGTAAGGATGAACTACCTCTCCAAAGTTTTTTTGCTTTGCTTCAGTCTCTGCGCCCACAGCAATGAGCCTGCAAAAGCTTTCTGTCCTTCGTCTTTTGCAGCGGGACAAACGGATTATTCTGGTGAATAACCTTTACAACCAACACGCCGTGTTAGCTCTTTTTGACAACAACAAAAGTGAAATTAAATAGCGGGATATTATCTGGTTTGTGTTGACAGGGGATGAAGCCCACACAAATTATCAGGGGAGGTTGTCAGAAAATTTCATCGCTAAAATCAAAGAGAGTTACCAGCTTGAGCCCGGAAAAATTGTGCTGATTATTAAATATGGGGGCGTGAAGTTTTTACTCGACCGTATGGATTTAGAGGTGATATTTGCAGAAATTGACGCTATGCCGATGCGGCAAAACGAGATGGTGCATTGAGACATACCTATAGCGCGCAAACAAATAAGTATTCATGATTAGGGCCTTAATAAAGATGTGGGCCAACAATTCCAAGGTGTCTTCGATAATGAAAGCTTTTGTACTTAGAATATCTCCAAGCGGTTTAGATAAAGTGAGAGAAGCTCTCGACTCTGACCAGTTAATTATTGGCTGGTCTAAATCAGCTGGGTTATTAGATCCTGAACTTAAATGGTCAGATTTCCGAAATATTATGAGTGAGACCTACTATGAAAATAGTCAAAATCTCCGAAAGGCAGGTGCTGCATCTGGTCACATGTGGAGATTTATCCGAACAATGGAAGTTGGTGATTTTGTAGTTGTTCCGCATGGTTCAAGATTTTATGTTGCCAGAATTTCTGGGCCAGCCATCTATCGTGAGGACAAAGTAACAGAAGATTCAGCTTATCGTCGAGATGTACAATGGCTGAATGGCAAGAAGCCAATTGAGAGGAAATATGCAAAGGCTGCGCTAATATCCCGTATGAAAATTCAAGGAACCAGCGCATCGGCAACTGACTTAATAGATCAAATTAATGACTGCCTTGAACTTGCACAGTTTGAAGAAAAACCGACATTTGACAGTGATCTTAGGCAGCGCCTGATAGCACAAACATTGGATGAGTTAAGAAATGGGAGAATTGATAGTTTTGCATTTGAACATCTTATTAAAGATGTGCTTATAGGCCTTGGTGCTACTGAAGCTTTGGTTATTGCCCGAAACAAAGATAAGGGCGCTGATGTAATTGCTACCTTTATGGTTGCTGGCATGTTTCCACAAAAAGTCGCAGTTCAAGCAAAACATTGGCAAGCTACCCCTCCAGTAGGCTCGAGCGTCGTAATGGATCTCATAAATGGATTAGAATCAGAGTCAGCTCAGTACGGTATGATCATTACCACCGGCACTATTTCTGAGGCGGCTTCTCAAAAAGCACTAGAGTACTATGAATCAACAGGCACAAGCATCGAGCTTATAGATGGAGAACAGTTTGCTGCGTTAGTGGTCGAACATTATGTCGCAAAAAGCTGACAAATGAATTCCAGCGTTATAAAGGGACCTTGCGGTCCCTATCTCAACAACTTCACATTAATACTTAGCTGGTTGATCCGGCTTAGGCAAAGTGGCTTTGATAAAGTCACGTAAGTCCTGGTTCGACTGACGTAAGTCGTCGTAACGTAAGTACATCATATGACCGCTGCGGTAGCCTTTGAAGCTTAATCTGTCTTTCATTTTGCCACTTGGGTCCAGCTGCCACATATTGTATTTGGCATCAAAATAGTTGGTGGCGCCGTCGTAATAACCTGACTGAGTCATTACATGCAGGTAAGGGTTTTGCGCCATGGCCTGACGCAGGTTTTCACCTGTATTGTCATTGCTTCTGTCCCACGGGTGCACGTTGCCGAACATATTGTATTTCACGTCGGTTTTGTAATTCAGCTCGTTTTTCAGGTAGTTATTAATAGCCGGGGTAAAAGAGTGCAGCCATGAAGTTAGCTCAGCGTTGTAATCCGGCTCTGAACCTGCCTCTTTTTTGTCGATACCCAAATAACGGGAGTCTAAACGGCCGACGGTCTGGCCACGTTCACGCAGCAATTCTTTCCAGAAAAAGTCGGTATTAATATCCAGGTTATTCTGCAGCACAGCCTTGACCGATAAACCTGAATACTTCGCCACTTGTTCGGCAATATGTTGTTTTTCAGCTTGAGGTAAAGAGTTGCCTTTGGCTAAAGCCGGCAGGTAAGTATTGAGCGTAAACTCTTCTACTTCCGGCAGGTAGTCGGTTAAGTCTTTTTGCTGTAAATCGCTACTCAGCGCCTTGTGATACCAGGCTGTGGCGGCAAAATACGGCAGGCGGTTGGCCGCATCTACAGGGCCGTCACGTTTAATACCTATTTCAGTTGGGGATACCAACACCACGCCGTTTAAGTACATCCACTGCTGCTCTTGCAGCGCTAAAGCTAAACCCGACACCCGTGTTGTGCCGTAGCTTTCGCCGATCAGGTACTTAGGCGATTGCCATCTGTTGTAGCGGCTGACAAAGGTGTTCACCCACTCTGCCAGATATTTGATATCAGAATTTACACCAAAAAACATTTTGCCTTGCTCGTCGCGGCTTGGCATTTTGCCATCTTTGCCAGGTAATACGCGGGAATAAGCTGTGTTCACCGGGTTAACAAATACGATGTCTGCTGTATCCAGCACTGAATAAGGGTTTTGTTTTACGCCATAAGGTTGCAATGGGTAGCCTTCGCTATCCACGTTCAGCGCCTTAGGGCCAGTGTAGGCAATTTGCATCCAAACTGAAGCAGAACCAGGGCCGCCGTTAAAGGAAATCAGCAGAGGACGGCTTTTTCTGTCTTTTACATCCTGACGTTCGTAATAGGTATAAAAAATAGCGGCCGTAGGCTCGCCTTGTTCATTCCATACAGGTTGAGTACCGGTATAGGCCTTGTAGCTGAAGTCCTGATCCAACACTGTGGTTTCATGTTCGGTCACAACCACTGAGTCGGCGTCTATTTGTACTGTGGTATTTTTTGCGGCTTTGGCTTCTTCGGCCTGAACCGCAAGGCTTAAACTGGTTGCACTCAGGCACAGGCTGAGTAACAGAAGTGGACTGATTTTCATAGGTTTCCTGATCGTAGTCTTGTTATTTTAGTTCAGCATACTGTTTAACTCACAAGAGACAAAATAACCACAAGGCTTGAGATTAATAACAAAGATTCAGGTTAAAAGGGGCAGATCTTTAGCTCTGACCCTGTGGTTGAATTCAGCTCCTGTTTTCCCGCTTCGGTTTTGAATCTTGGGTTTGTCACTATCTGTAGCTTACTTTGTCTGTTACTCCGCACTTCTTGCCTAAAAGTCCATTTGAGTAGTACGGTTCATGCAGGTGCTGTAATCTGCTTTTATACTGCGTTTAAAGATCTACAGAGGAGTGAAGTATGAGCAATGTAATAGAGCAACAACTTGAACAGCTAAAAGCCCAGCTTATACCTCATATGCCTGCTTCTGGTGGGATAGAAAGCATTATTCCTGATCTGTGTTTGTACCGTACTGAAGTAACCACCGAGATCACCCCTGTTATTTATGAGCCTTCTTTGTGCATTATGCTGCAGGGTGAGAAAGAGGTTTATCTTAGCAATGACCGCATTGTGTATGACCCCTTAAGTTATTTGCTTGTGCCTGTGACAGTTCCGGCCAGCGGTAAAGTCACTAAAGCCAGTCCAAAAACGCCTTATCTTGCACTTCGTATGACCATCGACTTAAAAGAACTGGCTGATTTAGTCATTGATTTAGGTGGCAGAGTGGAGCGCAGCAAGGAGCAGGTGAAGGCCATATCTGTTGGACGGGTGGATGAAGGATTGTTGTCCGCTATCGCTCGTCTGTTGCAGTTGCTGGATAAACCTGCCGATATTCCGGTGCTTTATCCGCTTCTTAAACGTGAAATTTTATACCGTTTATTGTTAGGTGATTTAGGTAGCCAGTTACGTGACTTTATGCTGTTGGACAGTCAGGGCCATCGCATCAGTAAAGTGATTGAACTACTGCGGAAAAAGTACAACGAACCGCTGCGGATTAAAGAGCTGGCCGACGAAGTGCATTTAAGTGAATCGGCTTTATTTCAGGCCTTTAAAGCCGTGACTGGTATGTCACCTTTGCAGTATCAGAAGAAACTACGCTTGAACGAGGCTCGCCGTATTATGTTGCATGAAAGCATAGAAGCGGCCACAGCCAGTTATAAAGTAGGTTACGAAAGCCCATCGCAGTTTAGCCGTGAATACAGCCGTTTATTTGGTGCGCCGCCTAAAGCTGATATAGAAAGAGTGCGTTTGCAGGGCAATTGAGAAGAAACTGGGAGGCTCGTTTTCAGCTGAGTATCAGATTTTCCATTAATTTGTTAATCTTTGTCGCAACATCGAAGAAAGTTCATCTGAGTGTGCCATAATCGCGCGCAATTTCTGCATCAAAATGCCGCAGAATCCCCCTATCCAGACAGGTGATTTTTATCCATGTTTAAATCTAAAACTATTAGTGTCAGATTGATTATGGCTTTTTCTGTACCCCTGCTGCTTTTAGTAGCATTAGGCAGCCAAAGTTACTTTTCTGTTCGCGCTATGCATCAGCATATTGATACCTTGTATGACGACCGTATTGTGCCTTTAACCGAACTAAAATTGATTGCCGATGCTTATGCGGTGAACGTGATAGATGCAGTGAACAAAGCCAATGCCGGTGTATTTACTGCAGAACAAGCGGTTCAGGAATTGGAAAAAGCCCAGCAGATCATTAAAGAGCAGTGGGCTATTTATCAGTCCCATTCGATGCAGGCCGACGAGCAGCAATTGATCAGCCAAACCCAGCAATTGTTCAGCGCTGCCGACCAGCAGATTATTGCCGCCATTGCACTGATTTCATCGAAACAAGGTTTGGTGGTGCGACAACTGGATAGTATGGATGGGCCTTTGTATCAGACCATAGACCCTATCAGTAACCAGATTTCAGCCTTAATTCAGTACCAGTTGGATCAGTCTGCTGTGATCGATAAAGAAGCTTCTGCTTTGTATGACGCAGAAGTGTGGGGCATCTGGATCATTACCCTGTTGGCGTTTGCTGGCAGTGCTGTCGCTGCTTATATAGTGTTGCAGAGTATTTTACGTCAGTTAGGCGCAGAGCCTTTACGTGTAGTGCAACTGGTAAAAGAAATTGCGGCAGGGCGTTTGGATCTGAACATTCATTTACAAAAAGCCGATGAGCAGAGTTTGTTGTTTTCGTTAAAACAAATGGTTGAACAGCTGATTAGTGTATTAAAACAAGTGCGGCAGGCTGGCGATTTAGTCAATCAGAACTCAGTGGCGCTGGAACAAAACAGTCATCAGGCGTCAGCTCAACTGACCCAGCAAAAAAATGAAGTGATGTCGGTCAGTGCTGCTATGAACGAAATGACCACTACTGTGGCTTCGGTTGCACAAAATGCCCGGCAGGCTTCATTAAAAGCCGAATTTGCCAGCCAGGAAAGTGTCAGTAGTGGCAAGGTGATGAGTCAGGCGCTGAGTGCTATGCATCAGTTGCAGCAAAACATTCAGCACTCGACTCAGACAGTACAAAGTTTATCGGCCGAAAGTGAGCAGATCAGTCAGGTGATTGAAGTGATCCGTGGTATTGCGGACCAAACGAACTTGCTGGCACTAAACGCTGCTATTGAAGCGGCCAGAGCGGGTGAACAAGGCCGTGGTTTTGCTGTAGTGGCAGATGAAGTTCGTACTTTGGCTAGCCGCACTCAACAATCAACGCAGGCTATTCAGCAGATCATCGGTACTTTGTTAAGTGGTGTGGATCTGTCGTTGCAGTCGATGGAAAAAAGCCGCGATGAAGTGCAGCAGGTGGTGGAGTTGGTCAATCAGTCCAGCGACAGGTTGCAGCAAATTAATCAAAGCGCTCATTTGGTCTGGGATATGAGTTCAGAAATAGCCAGCGCCGCAGAGCAGCAAAGTGTGGTGGCTGAAGATATTAATAAAAATGTCAGCTTTATTCACTCTGGCGCAGAGCAAAGCTCAGCGGCTGCTGTGACTGTATTGGCGTCGGCAGAGCAGCTGCAACAGCTGTCTGTGCAGCTGAAACAGCAAATTGCGTATTTCCGTTTACCTGCCTGACCGCTTGACGGAATGACGTATTAATCAGACGGTACTAAACGCCATTGATCTAACCAGCTCCAGACTTGTTGTTGCTGTTGCTGGTTAAATTCGTGGCGTGCTTCACTCCAGATTTCAGTCCGTAGTGCTGATTCTGCGCCAAAGGCCTGCCAGACTTTTTTCAGTTGTTGTTGCCCCTGTATAACACCTTGCACTGGCATTAATGGGTCTTGCCCACCATTGATTAAATACAAAGCTTTAGGCGCCATTAAACTGACCTGATCCGGAATATCCAACTGCCGGGCCAAGCCTGGATGCAACATATAAAAAGACGACTGGCCTTTGGTTAAATTGGCCCCGGGTTGCAACAGCTGTTGGTAGGTATTAAACCAGCAAATAGCTGCTGCGGCTTGAATATGCTCAGACAGCGCTGCCACTTGCCAGGCGCGGTAAGCGCCCATCGAAAAACCGATGGCTGCAATTTTGCCTTTGGGTACTTCTGGTCGTTCTGCTAAAAACTTCGCTAATTGCATATCTTCATAGGCCGATAAACCGGAAAGCGAATGGCCTGTTGCCAGTAAATTGGCGGCCAACTGTTGTTGCTGTTCGTACTGAATGGGCCCGCGTTCACCAAAACCTGAAGTATCAGCGGCCAGCACCAAGTAACCCCGAGCCGCCAGTTCATCACCAATAAACTGGCCACCGTAGTATTTGTCCACCCAGTCTTTGGCTTCTTTTTTGAAGGCTGAATCTGCAAAAGGCCGGATCATTTTTTCTTTACCAATGACAAAATAAGAGCCGTGATCATGTAGTAATAACACTGCGGCTTTGATCGGCTGATTTTTGGGTATAAGCACTATGGCTTTGCTATGGCTGATTTTGCTTAACGGAATTTGCCACAGCTCTGCTTTGTAACTGCCTCTGTCCTCTTGTTGCAGCAATGCTGCCGACGCTAGCGTCGCTGTTGCAGGGGCGAGTAGGGCGTCCAGATAAAACTGTCGTTGCTGTTGTTGCCACTGCGCTGCTGACCCTTGTTCCTGCCAGCTACCTGAATAAGCAGAAGCTGGTGTCACAGGTAAGGTGATTGAGGCTTCAGCCAAAAGACAGCTTAAACCCAGCCACAGCCCCCCACATAATCTGATCATAATCGTCATCTCAATCGCATTTTCTTTAGCATATAACACGGCCAAATTTCAGGTTGAACTTAGGGCGGAAAATTCCATAAAACGAACAGGCTCAACTATTAAGCGCATCTATTTGACCGTTAATCGTAAAGGATGCTTTGAGTGAACAGTTTTGTTATGCTCGGCATCGAATTCTATTAACGCATACTCATTCTCAACTGAAGTAATAGTTTCAGTTGCGAAGGGTACAAAATCCGGGGAACAGGATAGATGAAATACGCATTAAGCGCAGTGGCTTTGGCTTTATTAACAGCCTGTGGTCAACCAAGTGACACTACAAAAACACAAGAAACCCTTATGACAGAAACTCAGGCCGCTCATCCTTTTACTTACCCTGTCACCGCTAAAGGTGAGGTGGTGGATACTTACTTTGAAAGCAAAGTCGCAGACCCATACCGCTGGCTGGAAGATGACCGCAGCGTTGAAACGGGTAACTGGGTGAAAGAGCAAAATAAGGTTACTTTTGCTTATCTGGATCAGATTGCTTATCGTGACCAAATCAAACAACGTTTAGAAGCGCTGTGGAACTATGAAAAAGTAGGCGCGCCTTTTATAGAAGGTGAATACACCTATTTCTTTAAAAACGACGGCTTACAAAACCAGTCAGTTTTATACCGTAAAAAAGGTGAAGGAGAAGCAGAAGTCTTTTTAGACCCTAATACCTTCAGTACTGATGCCACAACTTCTTTAGCTGATGTATCTTTTTCTGATGACGGCAAAACTCTGGCCTACTCCATTTCTGAAGGTGGTAGCGACTGGCGCAAAATTATTATCATCGATGTTGAGACGAAAAAACCAATTGAAGAAACCTTGGTAGACGTTAAGTTCAGCGGTGTATCGTGGAAAGGCAACGAAGGTTTCTACTACTCCAGCTACGACAAACCAGAAGGCAGTGAGCTTTCTGCAAAAACGGATCAGCACAAGCTGTATTACCATCAATTAGGCACTGCACAAAAAGACGATCCAGTGGTGTTTGGTGGTGTTGATGCGGAGAAACACCGTTATGTCGGTGGTGGTGTCACAGATGACGGTAAATACCTGATTGTCTCTGCCGCTAATGCAACGTCTGGCAATAAAGTCTTCCTGAAAGATTTAACCAAAGCCGATAGTGCTTTTGTGACTTTATACGCCGAAGGCGATGCCGACTTTGAGTTTATCGATAGTCGTGGTGATGCCTTGTATTTTGTCACTAACTTAAATGCGCCAAATAAAAAGTTAATCAAAATTGATGCAACAGCGCCTGCTGCAGACCAATGGACAGACGTGATCCCGGAAACGGCGAACGTGTTGGATGTCAGCAAAGGTGCTGGTTTCTTATTCGCCAATTATATGGTGGATGCGATTTCTCAGATCAAACAATACGACTACGAAGGCAAGCTGGTACGTGATGTGGCGCTGCCTGGTTTAGGTACTGTGTCTGGCTTTGGTGGCAAAACCAAAGACACCACCATGTACTACAGCTTCACTAACTACAACACTGCACCTAGTACTTTTGCTTTTGAACCAAAATCCGGCGAAACCAGCACGTATTACAAAGCTGCAGTTAAGTTTAACAGCGACGATTATCAGTCTGAGCAGGTGTTTTATACCTCTAAAGACGGTACTAAAGTGCCGATGATCATCACCCACAAAAAAGGCATTAAGCTTGACGGCACCAACCCAACCATGCTGTACGGTTATGGTGGTTTTAACGTCAGCCTGACACCAGCTTTTAGTGTGGCTAACCTGGTGTGGATGGAAATGGGCGGCGTTTACGCTGTGCCTAACCTGCGTGGTGGTGGCGAATACGGTAAAGCCTGGCATGACGCTGGTATTCAGCTGAAAAAACAAAATGTGTTTGATGATTTTATTGCTGCTGGTGAATACCTGATCGCCCAGAAATACACTTCAAGTGACAAACTGGCTATTCGTGGTGGTTCTAACGGCGGTTTGTTAGTCGGCGCTGTGATGACCCAAAGACCTGATCTGATGAAAGTGGCTATCCCTCAGGTAGGTGTACTGGATATGCTGCGTTACCACACCTTCACCGCTGGTGCGGGTTGGGCGTACGACTACGGCACTTCTGAGCAAAGCAAAGAGATGTACGACTACATCAAAGGTTATTCACCAGTGCATAACGTCAAAGAAGGTGTGGCTTACCCAGCAACTCTTGTGACCACTGGCGATCACGATGACCGCGTAGTACCAGCACATTCCTTTAAGTTTGCAGCTGAACTACAGGCCAAAGCAACAGGACCTAACCCACAAATGATCCGTATTGAAACCAATGCAGGTCATGGTGCCGGTGTGCCGGTATCCAAGCAAATCGAGTTAGCTGCGGATATCTTTGGCTTCACCTTGTTTAATATGGGTGTGAAAGAGTTACCTAAGCAGTAATAACCAAAAGCCAGCTCAGTGTTGTCTTTAAGACTGAGCTGGTTTTTATCTTTCCGTTGTAATTTTGTTCTCTGCTTTCGTGTCAGCCGATGCTTTTTTCTGCATGATCTTTTCTAATTCCACCTTCACTAAAGGCGCGAGCTCTGCATTGGAGTTATGGAGCACATGGTACAGCGCCAACTGCGGTGTTTTAATAAGCAGTCTGCTGGTTTGAGGAAGCTGGCCGGATTTTAGCCTTTGGCCTTCCAGCCAGAAAAATCGGTCTATCTTTCCTTCGTTATATAAATCAATTAGTTGCGACCAGTCGCGTACTGTATAAACCTGAGCTTTGTAGTTCAACTGCAACATCCTGAAGACCTGACTTTGTGCAGGGATAAAGAGCAGTTTCTTTGGATCTGCTAAATCTGCTTCGTCACAACTTAGGCCAGGCCTGCACTGCAAGGTCAGGTTGATTTGATCAAATTGATAAACCAACAGCATTGAAGGCAAAACAGAGGTCAGTTGTCCTAATCTGGCGACATCGCCGTCCACTGCCTCAGACTCAAACTGCTGGATAAATCTGTCACTTTGCATATTTACAAAGCGTACCTTGTAGCCCAGCTTAAGATAAGCTTCTGAGATGATAGGTTTGAGCTGAAGTTCAATTATTGGATGGCTGACATAGCTGAACACCAGAGGCTTTAGTCTGGTAGTCTCCTTTGCATCACAGAAAAAACACAACAACAGCAAGCAGTGAACGAAATAAAAGACCAGTTTCATATGTCATCAGCTCTGTGAGCACAGCACAAGTGCAGAGGGAATTTTTATCGCTCTAGTAAAGACTAGTGTGGCAACCCATTCAACCGCATTGCGCTTTATGCGGACAAAAATTTTATGGCTGTGTTTTGGCTCAGCGCAAAAAAATCAATCAGTTGCCTGATACAAGCCCCTTTGGGCTACCTGCAATACATTCTGTCGTAACTGATACATCAGCGGGCTTTCGCTTTGCCAATAGTGCCAATACAACTGGGTATCTAGTGTATAACCAGGGCTTAAATCCACCAGTTCACCGCTTTCCAGCTGCGACTGCATTTGTAGTTCTGGTAATAAACCAAAACCTAATCCTGCCAAAGTGGCTTTTAAAAAACCTTCAGACGAAGGGCACAAATGAAAACGTTGAGGTACAGCTTGCGCTACATGCTGCAGATATTGGTGTTGCAACTGATCATCCTGATTAAATACCAGACAAGGCGCCTGACTGATCCTTTGTTTAAACTGCTGATTTAATTGATAACGCTGAATAAAAGCCGGACTTGCGACAGCCCGGTATCGCAGCGCACCTAATGCCATCACTGCGCCGCCATTGACCGGCTGAGGACTGGCACAAATACACGCCATCACATCGCCTTGTTTCATCCGTTTTAAACCAACGGACTGATCTTCTACCACCAGGTCAAAACGCACAGCCTGCTGCTCCGGCAAGACTAGAGCTTCAGGTAACCAGGTGGCTAAGGAGTCCGCATTGGTCGCCAGACGCACCACTAAATCTTGTGGGTCATCCGTTAAACCTAAAGCTGTTTCCATTTGCTTTACTTGCTGCAAATGGTTTAACAAACGTTGTCCTGCTGTTGTAGGTGTTGGCGGGCTACTGCGTAATAACACCGGCTGGCCCAACACAGATTCCAGCTGTTTAATACGACGGCTGATGGCTGACTGAGTCAAATGCAATACCAGAGCAGCCCGCTCAAAACCACCTTGTTCAACCACGGCAGACAGCGCCTGTAATAAGCGGTAATCAATCATCAGTTTTTCTCATGATACAGAAAATTTATTTGTTGGATTCATGATAAGCCGGTTCGTTAAACTTGCACCACTGTTTCTTTTAGGGCGAATCTGATGCTGTCGTTTTTTACTGGTTTCACCGTGGGGTTAAGTTTAATCGTGGCAATAGGTGCGCAAAATATCTGGGTATTAAGCCAAAGTATGGCGGGCGCAAACAGGCTTGTGATAGCTCTGGTCTGTATTTTATGTGATGCGGCTTTAATTGTGACGGGAGTCTACAGTGTGCAGCTTATTCAACTTTGGCTACCGCCGCTGGTGCCGCTGCTGACCTGGGCCGGAGTGGCGATGTTGTTGTGGTTGGCCTTTGGTGCAGCACAACGTGCATGGCGGGGGCAAGGCGCTTTGTTGGCAAAAACAGCAGTACAGGTACAAAGCTGGCAAAAAACAGCGCTGACCGCTTTGGCTATTACCTTATTAAACCCTCATGTTTATCTGGATACAGTGGTACTGATTGGTAGTGTTGGTTCTGTGCAGGCGCAACCTTTCTGGTTTACTGTTGGCGCTTGTCTTGCCTCTTTCTGCTGGTTCAGCGCTTTAACTGGTTTAGCCCCGAAGCTTAAAGTCTGGCTGAGCTCGCCACTGCGTTGGCGTTTGTTTGATGGCTTGGTGGCCTTTGTATTAGCGGGCATAGCATTGAAGTTGGCTGTTTAACGCGATATCTGGCTGGTAAAAGCCGTTGTGTTGCTCTTGCAGAGGTGCCTGTGATCAGGTCTGATAGAGGTTCTTTTTCAACAGAGCACAGATGTCAGGTGGCAACAGATGACAGATTTTCGCAGTGATACAGTCACCCAACCTACAGCAGCAATGAAAGCCGCTATGCTGGCTGCGCCTTTGGGCGACGATGTATTCCAGGACGACCCGACGGTGAATGAGTTACAACGTTATGCCGCTGAACTTTTAGGTTTTGAAGCGGCGTTATTTGCACCCAGCGGCACCCAAACCAACTTAATAGCACTGATGGCGCATTGCCAGCGTGGGGATGAAGCCATAGTAGGGCAGCAGTGGCATACCTATCGCTGGGAAGGCGGTGGTATGGCGGTGTTAGGTTCTATTCAGCCACAACCTATTGAACACCAGGCTGATGGCACTTTAGCGCTTGAGCATATTCGTGCCGCAGTAAAACCGGACGACCCACATTTTGCCCGCACTAAATTGATTGTGATAGAAAACACCACGGGCGGTAAGGTATTGCCGCTGACCTATATGAATTCAGTGGCGGCTTTGGCGAAAGAGTTGGGGCTAAATTGCCATATAGACGGCGCCCGCCTGATGAATGCGGCTGTGGCTTTAGCGACAGCGGATGGCTTAAATCCAATTCAAAAAGCCAGACAACTTTGTGCTGGTTTTGATTCAGTGTCTTTATGTTTATCCAAAGGTTTAGGCGCTCCTGTAGGCTCTTTACTGCTGGGTAGCCATGCTTTTATTCTGCAGGCAAGACGACTGCGTAAAATGTTGGGCGGCGGTATGCGTCAGGCCGGAGTGCTGGCTGCGGCTGGTTTGTATGCGCTGCAACATAATATAGAGCGCCTGGCAGAGGATCATCAACATGCACAGCAACTGGCAGAAGGCTTACAGCGTATAGCAGCCGAACATCCGCTGCTTAACGGCAAGCTGGAGCTGGTGTCCGTTCATACCAATATTTTATTTACTGATATAGCTGTAGAAGTAGCAGAGCCTTTATTGGCTTATTTGGCGCAGCAGGGCATTAAATTAACCAGCAGCAATTACAATAAAGCCGATCAGTACTACAAAAGAGTGCGTTGGGTGACCCATTTGGATATCAGTGCCTCAGATATCCAGCGCACGCTCGGTGCAGTGCAAAAATTTAGTGGTTGAGTGGGACTAACCGCCTGATTTCTGAGGCGGTACCCTCTGTTTTTCTTTGGTGAAGCTGTTAATGTAAAAACAGATAACACAAAAGTAAAAACAGAAACTCCGGGGCTACCATGAAACTCACTTTAGTCGCTTGTCTGACTGCAGCTCTTTTTGCCAGCAGTTATGCTGATGCAGCTTATTACCGCTCACCTTCGATACAGCAAAACCAACTGGTCTTTACGGCTGAAGGTGATTTATGGTTAAGCTCAGTTAATGGCAGTGAAGCCAAACGTTTAACCACTCATGCGGCTGAAGAAACTCAGGCCTTGTTTACGCCTGACGGCAAAGCCGTGGTTTATGTGGCGGCTTATGACGATACCCCGGATATATATTATTTAGCTTTAGCTGGTGGTGCGCCAAAACGTCTGACTGCGCTTAATGCTAAAGTGAAACTGCAAGGCTGGAGTCTGGACGGCAAATTGCTGTACAGCACAGATGCAATGACAGGCCCTGTGAACAGCTGGGTGCTGAAATTGCTGGATCTAGAGACTCAGCACACTGAAACTTTACCGCTTTTGGATGCCGTAGAAGCTGTGCTGGATGAACAAAACGGCTATGTCTACTTTATCCGTTATGGTTTGCAGTTAACGGGTGATAATGCCCGCCAGTATCAGGGTGGTGCTAAAGGCCAGTTATGGCGCTGGAAACTGGGTTCACAACTTGAAGCTGAACGTTTATTGGCAGACCATCAGGGATCGTTACGTAACCCTATGATCTGGCAAGGCCAACTGGTATTAGTAAGCGATGCAGGTGGCAACCCGAATTTATGG
>JAHIWM010000283.1 GCA_018815765.1 Gammaproteobacteria bacterium
AGCCTGTCCTGGTTGGGTACGTACCCGTATGGGTGGAGAAGCTGCTGATTTAAGTCCGGAGCAAGGTGCAGAAACACCAGTCTGGCTAGCCACATTGGCTGAAGATGGCCCGACCGGTGCGTTTTTCCGCAATAAAACTCAGATTGACTGGTAGTTGTATCTGGTAGTGCAGGCTTAGAAATCCTGCACAGTAGGGCGCAACACTATTTCGTTAATATCTACGTCTTTAGGTTGTTCTATGGCATAAGCCACGGCTCTTGCCACTGAATCGGCCGGAATAGCCATCTGATAGAAGTTACCAACAAATTCTGCGCTTTGCTGGTGGCTGCTGCCATGCTTCAGCTCAGAATCTACTGCGCCGGGCAGAATAGTGGTAGTGCGGATAGCTCCGCCCACTTCATGGCGTAAGCCTTCGCTGATGGCCCGAACCGCAAACTTAGTGCCGCTGTACACTGTGCCGCCTGGGCTGAAGACTTTAATGCCTGCCACTGAAGATATATTAATAAAATGGCCGGATTGTTGTTGTTCAAAGATAGGCAAGGCGGCTGCTATACCATACAACACACCTTTGATATTGATGTCGATCATCCGATCCCATTCATCAGTTTTTAACTCACTGATAGGGGCAATAGACATCAAACCGGCATTATTGATCATGACATCTACCTTGCCAAAACGACTGACTGCCAGTTGCACCAGAGCCTGAACCTCGCTGGCTTTAGTGACATCCGTCACCAGATAGGCCGCTTGTCCGCCTTTGGCTTCGATGCTTGCTGCTATCTGTTGCAGTTTGTCTTCGCGGCGTGCGCCTAATACAACCTTGGCACCCAGACCGGCCAGATGGTAAGCAGTCGCTTCACCTAAACCGCTGCTGGCACCTGTGATCACTACAGTTTTTCCTGAAATATTCTGACTCATGGTTTTGTCCTCAATTGAGTGGTATCTGATTAATTTCGACCTGCTCAGTATGAAGTGATAGACAAATCCAAAAAATGGAAATATTTTGATTTTATAATTCCTTATTTCGGAATAATTGATGCTAAACAAAGTTGAATTACTGCGAATTTTTTGTACTGCAGCAGAGAGCGACAGTTTTAAAGCTGCTGCTGTAAGGTTGGGTATTTCACCTCAGGCAGTCACCAGAGCAGTACAACAACTGGAGCAAAGTACCGGCGAGGTGTTGTTCCATCGTAGTACCCGCCATATCCGGCTGACCCGTTTCGCTGAAGGTTTTGCTATGCAGGCGAAAAACAGCCTGCAGCAACTGGACGCTTTGTTTCAGCAACATCAGGCGGTTTCAAATCATGCTATTGCCGGATTAGTGCGGCTGGCAGCTCCGAGAGTGATTCGGCCTGTGCTGATGCCTGTACTGAGTGCTCTGGCGCAACAGCATCCGGCGCTGCAGCTCGACCTGCGGTTGTCAGATCAGATTGCTGATGTAGTGGATGAACAAATTGATGTAGGTGTGCGGATTGGACCAATACGGGACAACAGTTTTATTGCCCGGAAAGTCGCCAATGTCGGCTTGTTTTTGGCCGCCAGCCCTCTGTTGCTGGCAAAACACCAGTTCCCACAGGATTTAGAGCAACTGACAGAACTGCCGACAACAGCCTTGATGGACAAAGCGACAGGTCGAGCCTGGCACTGGTATTTTAAAGAGGGTCAGCTATGGTCGCCCAAAAAAATCAGTTTTGTCGCAGATGATTCCGAAACGGAAGCCGATGCGACTCTGGCTGGCCTGGGTGTATCACAGCTTGCATCTTGTATGGCTATTCCTCATCTGCGTACTGGTGCTTTAGTGCGTTTATTGCCTGAACTCGATCCCGACCCCTGGCCCTTGTCTGTTTACAGACCACAACGTGGTCCCGTGCCTGAGCGAGTTAGATTGGTATTTGATGCCCTGATTACCGCACTAAGCGACAAAGAGATATTTCCTGAATTGCCATAACTTTACTCAGGTACATGAATACGAGCCTTCACATATTTGAGCTGCGCCACTATGGTGAAGGTCATAATGACCAACAAAGACCAGGAGCTCCATTTGCCAACATGCACCACAGACCAGGCACCCAGCTGATTGGGGTAACTCCATAAGCCCATAAAAGTGCTGATATTTTCTGCCAGCCAGATAAAAAATCCGACCAAAACAAAACCGAGCAACAAAGGCATCTGCCGCTCTTTTTCCAGTGGATGGTAATAAACTACAGTTCTTGCATACAAACCTAAAGTAATAGCGGCCAGATACCAGCGATAATCACCAATGTAATGATGGCTGAAAAAATTAAGGTAAATCAGTGATGCAATCAGAGCGGCCATCCAATAGGGTGGATGATGCCGCACCCGTAGCTCCATTAACCGCCAGATCTGAATAATGTAACTGCCGACTGCTGCATACATAAAACCAGCAAAAAGTGGCACTCCGAACACTTTACTTAACGCCGGATCAGGGTAGCTCCAGGACTGAATGCTGCCTGAGGTTTTAAAGACTTCCAGAGCAAAACCAACGACATGAAACAAACTGATGGCTTTGGCTTCATCCAAGGTTTCCAGTTTTGCCCAGACCATCCAGATTTGGATCAGCAGCGCCAGCAGCAACAGCACGTCATAACGACTGATACCTGCTACCCCTTCCCGCGGGACCAGCAAAACAGACAGAAAAAACAAGCCAACAAATAAGCAAGCGCGGGCCTGTTTGAGGCCAAAAAATAAAAACTCCCAGCAAAATCTCTGTATGGCTGAACTGTCTGTTGGTGTTGTAACGGACATAAGCCATTGATCGAATTTATTAAACTGCAACGACATCCGGCGCATATCCTTATGATTTCAGAGCTTGGGTGTAGCGCCACGCTAAAGCCTGAGCCAGACAAAATCAAGATCTGGCCAGCACTATCTTGTCTGATGTCTGAGCATTGTTTTTGTCCTGTAACAGTTGGACGAACAAGGCAGAAGCCCAACCAGCTGCGGTTGGCTGCTGATCGCTGTTCCGGTATTGCCGTACACTAAAGTGATAAATAATTATGGAGCCAGCTTTTTCTGATGATTCTGTTTCAACGTTTTCTTTTCTTATGGATCGTTTTAATGGCTCTGGCCATTGAGCCAGTTCAGGCTCAAACCAGTGGCTGGGTCAAGGCCAGCCATTTAAAAGCTGAGCTGGTCAGCGATCATCAGGACGTGCGGCCCGGGCAGACCTTTAAGCTGGCACTGCATTTTATTCCGGACGAACATTGGCATACCTATTGGCAAAACCCCGGAGATTCAGGTTTAGCCACCAGCATTGAATGGGATTTACCGGACGGTGTCGAAGCTGGCGCTATTCAGTGGCCTGCTCCAATGGCCATCGCTGTGCCACCACTGGTGAATTATGGTTTTGAAGGCCCGACTATCTTAGTGTCTGAATTAAAGATCCCAGATGATTTCAACGGCTCCCAACTGCTAATCAAAGCCAAAGTGGACTGGCTGGTTTGCAAAGAGATTTGTATTCCAGCCGATGCCAGTTTTGAGCTGAACTTGCCTGTGACCCAAGCTGCTATTGAAGCGCGTGATTATAAAAAACTGTTTGAACAAGCCAGTCAGAGTCAGCCCAAAAATTTGTTGTTGCAGGGCCGTTATGATGTGCAAAATCAGAAGTTTTCCGCTGTTATTCAAATGCCGGAAGATTTAAAAGTATCGGCTTTTTTTGTCTCAGCCCCAGAGCTGGTGGATCACGCTGCACCTCAGCAAATTGAATGGGTAGACGGCGAATTGTTATTGCGCCAGCAGCAAAATACCTACTTTAGTCAGATTCCACAGCAGTTTGATTTGGTGCTGAATACAGCAGCTGGCCCAGTGTTATTGCAACTGCAGCATGAAAGTGCACCACAAGCTGCTGAAGCTACTCTGGCCGGTTTCAGTCTGCAGGACTGGTTGGGGATGCTGGTATTGGCGGCTTTAGGGGGCTTGATCCTAAACCTGATGCCCTGCGTATTTCCGGTGTTGTCTTTAAAAGCGCTTAGTTTGGTGAATCAGCAGAATTCTGCCCAACAAATCAAAGCTGAAGCTTTATGGTACAGCGCTGGTGTGGTGATTAGTTTTGTGTTGTTGGCTGTTTTGTTGTTGGTGTTCAGAGCAGCAGGTCAGGCCGCAGGTTGGGGTTTCCAGTTGCAGAATCCCTTTGTAGTTGGTGCACTGGCTTATCTGCTTTTTGTGCTTGGTTTAAGTTTGTCAGGTGTAGTGCAGTTGGGCTTAGGCTGGATGAACTCAGGTCAACAACTGACACAGCAACAAGGTCATAAAGGCTCATTTTTCACAGGTGTATTGGCTGTTGTTGTGGCCAGCCCTTGTACAGCACCATTTATGGGCACGGCTTTAGGTTATGCCGCGACGCAGCCGGCATTAGCGGCTTTGACGATTTTTGCGGCTTTGGGTCTGGGAATGGCATTACCTTTCCTGTTATTGGCCTGGTGGCCGGGTTTTGCTGCTGTATTGCCTAAACCCGGACTTTGGATGGAGAAACTGAAGCAATGGCTGGCTTATCCTTTGTATTTAAGTGCGGTTTGGTTATTGTGGGTTTATGGCCGTCAGCAAGGTTTAGATGCTTTGGCTCTGGCTTTAGTGGGCTTGGTATTGGTAGCCGCAGCTTGTTGGTTATGGGGGCAACAACAACTGCAACAGGCTGGTAAAGTCAGCAGCCTGATCGCATTATTACTGTTGCTTGGTGCTGTTGCTTTATTGTGGTACCCCCAACCTGCAGCTCAAAGTGTGCAAAAGACCGATCATGCAGAAGTCTGGTCAGAGCAACGTTTAAAGCAACTGGTACAGGAGGGCCAGCCTGTCTTAGTCAATATGACGGCAGACTGGTGTATTACCTGCTTAGTCAACGAGCGTGTGGCCCTGGACACAGACAGTAGTAAAGCGGCTATGGTTTTATATGGTCTCAAGTATCTGAAAGGTGACTGGACCAACAAAGACCCAGCCATCAGTGCCTATTTACGCCAGTTTCAGCGCGACGGAGTGCCTTTGTATGTGTTGTATTGGCCAGGACAGCCGCCTGAAGTGTTACCCCAAATCTTAACACCAGATTCATTGCGTCAGGTATTAGAGCAATTAAGCAGTAAACAACCCTTAATTACCAGTCAATAGCCACAGGAGTTAAACCATGATACTCAAGCTTGCGTTAA
>JAHIWM010000284.1 GCA_018815765.1 Gammaproteobacteria bacterium
AGTGGTTCTATGGAAAAGAAAAAACGTGAGGGGTATTTCTGATGTCAGTCGCCAATGAATTAGCCCAAGTAGGCATTGAGCAGTACTTAGAGCAGCAACAGCACAAATCACTGCTGAAGTTTTTAACCTGTGGCTCAGTCGACGATGGTAAAAGTACGCTGATCGGTCGTTTATTGCATGACAGTATGCAGATTTATGAAGACCAACTGGCGGCTTTGCATAAAGACAGCAAAACCCATGGCACCACGGGTGAAACCATAGATTTAGCTTTGCTGGTTGATGGTTTGCAAGCTGAGCGCGAGCAGGGCATTACCATAGACGTGGCCTATCGGTATTTCTCCACTGACAAACGTAAGTTTATTATTGCCGACACCCCGGGCCATGAGCAGTACACCCGCAATATGGCAACAGGTGCCTCGAACTGTGATCTGGCTATTATTCTGGTGGACGCCCGTTATGGCGTGCAAACCCAAACCCGGCGCCACAGCTTTATCTGTTCTTTATTGGGTATTAAGCAGTTTGTCGTCGCTATCAATAAAATGGATTTATTAGGTTTTGACCAGCAGCGTTTTGAGCAAATTAAACAGGATTACCT
Source organism: Gammaproteobacteria bacterium (assembly GCA_018815765.1). Classification (GTDB taxonomy): domain Bacteria; phylum Pseudomonadota; class Gammaproteobacteria; order Enterobacterales; family Alteromonadaceae; genus Pararheinheimera. Next base: position 596 of record JAHIWM010000284.1, read on the forward strand.
GCAATTTGCTGCGCAGTTGAACGTGCCTTCTATTCAGTTTGTGCCGTTGTCAGCGCTGAATGGCGACAACGTGGTGCACAGCTCTACCCAAACGCCCTGGTACAAGGACGGTCCTTTACTGAGCTTATTAGAAAAGGCGCCTGTCACAGGCTTTAACTGGCAAGCCGAAGCCCGTTTACCTGTGCAGTATGTCAGCCGCCCTAACCTGAACTTCCGTGGTTTTGCCGGCACTATCGCCAGCGGCAACTTTAAAGTGGGTGATGCCATAGTGGCGTTACCTTCAGGCAAAGGCTCGACTATTAAGTCTATCGTGACTTTTGATGGCGAGTGGCAGGAAGCAGTTGCAGGTCAGGCCGTGACGCTGACGTTAAAAGATGAAATAGATATCAGCCGGGGTGATGTCATAGTGCCTGCGACTCATCATGCAGCGGTATCGAACCGTATTCTGGCCAAAGTAGTCTGGATGCATGAAGAGCCACTGCTGATTGGTAAAAGCTACAACATCAAACTGGCGACAAAAAAGGTCAGCGGTAAAGTTACAGCTATTGCTCACAGCATAGATGTAAATACCCTGGCGGAACATCAGGCCGACAAGCTGGAGCTGAACAGCATAGCGTTGGTCGAGTTGGAACTGACCGAAGCCGTGGTGTTTGACCCTTATGCACAAAACCGCGATACAGGTGGTTTTATCTTTATCGACCGCATCAGCAATATCACTGTTGGTGCTGGTATGGTCGACAGCGCTTTGGCCAGTGTCAGCAGCAAAGCTGAATTCAGTGAGTTTGAGCTGGAATTAAATGCCTTAGTGCGTAAACATTTCCCACACTGGCAGGCACTGGATTTAAGCCAGTTGAACAAAGGCTGAGCATGAGTCTGGAGCAGTACGGCGTATTCGCTATTTTGGCAGGGTTGATTGCCCTGCTGACCTTGACGAGGCTGTCGGCCGCCTGGGTGTTTGGTGCTGTGGCCGTACTGACTTATCTGACGGATTTGCTCAACGTACAACAGTTTGCCGCCAGTTTTACCGATTCCTCGTTATTAACCCTGGTGTTGTTATTAGTGGTATCCATAGCTTTGGAGAAAACCCGGCTCATTAGCTGGGTCGGCCAACAGCTCAATAACGGCGGCTTACGAACTGTACTCACCCGGCTTTGGGTGTCTACCGCAGTGTTATCGTCTTTTACCGCCAATACCGCCGTAGTCGCCAGTTTAATTGGGGCTATTAAACGTAGTCAGAAGTTTGCCCCCAGCAAGCTGATGTTACCTATGGCTTTTGCCGCTACTTTTGGTGGCACTCTTACTTTGATTGGCACCTCCACTAACTTAGTCGTTAACAGCTTTTTAGATAAAGCCGGTTTACCTTTACTGCAATTTTTCACTACGACGGCCGTAGGCGCTGGTGTGGTGCTGTCCGGTATGTTGATGATGTGGCTGATTGCAGACCGTCTGCCCGTGACTGAAAAAACAGTAGATGAAGCCGACTTACCCTATTTCCTTGAAGCGCGTTTAAGTGCGGACTCAGTACTGATTGGAAAAACCATAGGCGAAGCTGGGCTTCGGCATTTACGGAAGTTATTTTTAGCTGAAATAGTGCGGGGTGAGCAAAATATTGCACCTGTTTGCCCGGACGATCGCTTGCAGCAAGGGGATGTATTGCTGTTTGCCGGTGATATGGAATCTGTGGCTTTATTGCAGGAAATTCAGGGCCTGACCTTGTATGGCCACCACAGCATGAATGGTCAGGCGTTGGTCGAAGCTATTATTAGTCACTCATCGAGCCTCAATGGCGTGTCTTTGAAAGACGCTAAATTTCGTGAAGAGTTTGATGCTGTGGTAGTCGCAGTCAAACGTGGGCAGGAGCGCTTGCAGGGCGGTTTAGGTTCCATAGTGCTGCAAACCGGCGATACTTTATTGCTGGTGCCAGGCAAAAGCTTTCATCAAAACAGCAAACTGAATAAAGAGTTTTTGCTGGTAAATGGCGTGGATTCGGCCACCCGTTTATCCTTGCGCCGCAGCTGGGGAGTATTAACTGCTTTTGTTGCTGTGGTGGGGTTGTCGATGACGGGCGAACTGCCTTTACTCAAAGGTTTGGTGTTATTGCTGATAGGTTTAATGGCGACAGGCATTATCAGCTTGCAGGAAGTCAGACGGCGTTTTCCACTGGATATAGTGCTGATAGTAGGTGGTGCTTTGGTGCTGTCGCAGGCGATGGAAAATACCGGCGTATCTGAATTGCTGGGCCAGGGCTTGTTGCAGCTTTTTAGCGGCTATCACTTATTCTGGGCTTTAGCCGCTTTGTATTTTTTCACGCTGATTTTAACTGAGTTGATGTCGAATAACGCTGCTGCTGCTTTGGCCTGTCCGCTGGCTATAAGCTTGGCAAAGGCTTTTGGCATCGACCCTATGCCTTTTATTATGGCGGTGTTGTTTGGCGCCAGCGCCAGCTTTATCTCGCCATGGGGTTATCAAACCAACCTGCTGGTCTATACAGTGGGTAACTACAAATTAAGCCAGTATGTCAAAGTAGGTTTGCCTATGGCGCTGGCCTATTCGATAGCCGTATTAGCCTTAATTCCATTGTTTTTCCCTTTTCAGTCGCTGTAAGGAATTTTTATGAGTCAGGTCGTTTGGCAAAACTATCAAATCAGCCGTGCTGATCGTGAGCAACAAAACGGTCATCAGGGCGTTGTATTGTGGTTTACCGGCTTAAGCGGCGCAGGAAAATCTACAGTGGCCAACGCGTTAGAACAGGAACTGGTAAAACGTAAAGTGCACAGCTATTTGCTGGATGGCGATAATGTGCGCCATGGTTTATGTGCTGATTTAGGCTTCAGCGAAGCCGACCGCACCGAAAATATCCGTAGGGTAGGTGCAGTGGCTGGCTTAATGCTGGATGCTGGCCTGGTGGTTTTGAGCGCCTTTATTTCGCCTTACCGCGCACAACGTCAGGCGATAAAAAACAGCCTGCCGGAAGGTAAGTTTTTAGAGATTTATATCGCCACTTCTTTGGATGTGTGCGAGCAGCGTGACGTCAAAGGTTTGTATCAAAAAGCCAGGCGTGGTGAAATCAGTCACTTCACCGGAATTTCTGATCCCTATGAAGCACCGGAGCAAGCGGATTTGATCATAGACACAGCGCAGCAAAGTCTGGAGCAAAGTGTTGATCAACTGATTGCCTTGCTGACTGAAAAAGGAGTGCTGAACTAATGTTGGAATTGACACAGGATTTACTACAGCAAGTACGACGTATAGCAGTTGCTGCAGGTGAGGCCATTTTAACTGTGTATCAGCGAGATTTTAGCGTTGAACAAAAAGACGATGACTCGCCTTTAACCGAGGCAGATTTAGCCGCTCATCACCTGATTTTGGCTGAACTGAATAAGTTAACGCCGCATGTGCCTGTATTATCCGAAGAAGCGGCAGATATTCCCTGGTCAGAACGGCAGCAGTGGACCCAATACTGGCTGGTTGACCCTTTAGATGGCACCAAAGAGTTTATTAAGCGTAACGGCGAATTCACCGTTAACATCGCTCTTATCCAGCAAGGTGAGCCTGTGCTAGGAGTTATTCACGCACCAGTGTTGGATAAAACCTATGCAGCAGCTGAAGGTTTAGGTGCAACCCGGCAACAGGATGGTTTAACTGAAACTATCCGCGTGGCATTAACGCCATCAGCTGGTGAAGTGGTGAAAGTGGTCGGCAGTCGTAGTCATTACAGCGCTGATGTTGAAGACTATTTAAGCCGCTTTCCACAACATGAACTGATAGCTGTAGGTAGCTCGCTGAAGTTTTGTTTAGTAGCCGAAGGCAGCGCGCATTTGTATCCACGCTTTGGCCCAACTATGCTGTGGGATACAGGCGCAGGTCATGTGATAGCTAAAGTCGCAGGTGCCCAGGTGGAGTATCAGGGCATAACTAATCCTGCTTATCACAGAGAAAATCTGAAAAACCCCAACTTTCTGGTCAGCGCCTTATAATTCAGTGAGTTAAACTAAATACTACAAAATAACACTGTCTTGTCTCACCGAAGCAGCCGATAATGCATAGAGAAGGCAGTTGAGGTGGTTATGAATCTGTTAAGTCGGTTGCACAAGGCTCCGATCAGGGTATTGCGATTGCAACGGCGTAAAAGTATGTCGCGTATTCGCTTTAGCATGATTCGGCTCAGAATGGCCTTGTCGCAGGAAACGGATGAAACCAGACGTATGCTGATTATTTATCAGCGTTCTTTACAGGGCAAAGCCACTCAGGCAGAAATGCGTTTTGCCAATCACCAGTTGGTGGACGTGTTAAGGGCTACAGGCTTAGGCATATTCGCCGTATTACCTTTTGCGCCTATTACTATTCCTATTTTGATTAAACTCGGCCGCAAGCTGGGGATTGAAGTGCTGCCCAGTTCATTTCAACCTAAGGCTGATAAACCGAAAAAGCTACCGGATTACGAATCCTAACTGCAACTCACTAACTCTTTGAGCTTTTAAACTTCTTCAGCAACTGATCCTGTTCAAACCACACCACAATAATCAGTGATATGGCAAAAGGGATCAGCAGATAAAATAAGCGGAACACCAATAAAGCAGCAATGACATCAGCTGGATTGACTTCAGGCAATGCCAATAAAAACATCACTTCCAGCACACCTAAACCACCTGGCGCATGTGATAACAAAGCGGCAGAGAAAGATGCCAGAAAGATACCCAACACCATAAAATAACCTGGGTTACTTTGTTCGGGTAAGGCGTAATAAATAATGGCAGCAGCAGCTAACAATTCCAGTGGCGCCACAATCAACTGACGGCAGACCAGTGAAAAACGCGGATACTCCAGTTTCAGTTTCCATAAGTTGATACAGCGTTTTTTCGCCAGGCTACCCCATAAATACAAGGCCACCAGAAACAACATGCCAGCGCCAAGCAGGAAAGCAACCCATTCAGGTATGGCTTTATGAAAATGAGCGGGTAGGCTGGGTTCAATCATCAGCGCTATACCGCCTAACAAAATACTGCCAAGGGCAAAAGTAAAGGAACAAAACGCAACCAGAATACCTACTTCACCTGCTGTTAAACCTTGCGAACGATAAGCCCGATAGCGCACTACAGCACCGGAAAATACCGAAGCACCTAAGTTGTGGCCTATGGCATAAGCAGTGAAAGAGGCGATGGAAATAAAGGTCCAGGAAACTTTTTTACGCAGATGAGATAACGCCAGCCGGTCGTAACCCGCTAAGGCTACGTAAGCAAAGACTGTTGCCAGGCCAGCCATCAGCCAGCCATGCAGAGATATAGCTTCGAGGCTCAGCACCACATCTTCGTAGGAGATGTCTTTAAGCTGCTCAAGCAGCACATAGACTGAAAATGCTACAGCGGCCAAACCTAGCAGCGGCCAGAAGTAGTCTTTTTTTATCATCATCTCAATCCTTGTCTGATCACAGCTTTAAGTCTGAACTAAAAAGCTGCAACAACACGACTTGTCTTGTCTGCGTCCGGAAACTTACGCATGGTTTAGCATGCACCGGACTTTGTGGTTATAACAACAGGGCTATCTCAGCATCCACAGCGGGCTTTGGCAAGCAAAGCCGTCTTTTTTGGTGGTTAGCTGCTTAAAACTACAGCAGATTGACTAAAATCGGCGCTTTGTGACAAAGCTGCCGATTGTATTAGCTGACAACTTAACTGCCTTTGATTGTCATGATGGCCACTATCGCAATCAGAACCGGAGAAACTACAGCTGCTAATAACCAGTAAATTTTCTGCACAAAAGCTGGTACTTCACCCGCTAAAATAGCTTTAATTTGTGGCCAAATTCGCCAGCCGACAAAAGTCGCAGCAAACATACCACCTAACGGCATCAGTACATTAGAGGCCATAAAGTCCATTGCATCAAATGGGGTTTTTCCGAAAATTGTATAACTTTCCATACCGCCACCAAAGGACAAAGCGGCTGGAACACCTAATACCACATAGTTCACTACAGCAACCCAAATGGTGGCAGTCTTACGCTCCATGCCATATTCATCAATAAGGAAAGCCACTACGGGTTCCAGAATCGAGATTGAAGACGTCACAGCAGCAAACAGCAGTAAACAGAAGAAAATTAAAGCTAACACCTGACCACCAGCCATCTGGGCAAAAAGCGCAGGCATAGTGATAAAAGTTAAACCAGGGCCAGCAGCAGGGTCGACATTAAAAGCGAATACTGCAGGTAAAATCATCAGGCCAGCCATCACAGAGGCCAAAGTTGCTAGACCAGCTATCCATAAACCTGCATTGACCACTTTGGTTTCAGGACTTAAATAAGAGCCATAAGCCACCATTAAACCAGCGCCCACTGACAAAGAAAACACTGCTAAACCTAAGGCATCCAGCACCATTTTAATGCTCAGTTTACTCCAGTCCGGCGTAATGAAGTACATCACACCTTCAACAGCACCAGGCAAGGTCAGACTACGCCAGACCATCACCAGCATCAGTGCAAAGAGTGCAGGCATCAGAATTTTACAAATACGTTCAATACCTGACTGCACACCTGCAATAACAATCACTGCTGTGATCATCATAAACAGAGCTGTATAGATCAAAGACGAAGTTGGGTTAGCGATAAAGTGAGTAAAGGTATCACTTAACACTTTGGCGTCAGTGGTCAGCACTGTGCCTTGTATGGTTTGCACTATATAGGCTATGGTCCAGCCACCTACCACACAGTAAAACCCCAGTATGAGAAATACACCCAGCACTGAAAGCCAGCCGGCCACATGCCAGTAGCCTTTACCCATAGCGCGATAGGCTGAAGTGGCTGATTTTTTGGCAGTACGGCCAATCATCATTTCTGCCAGCAACATCACCACACCCACAGAAAACACGCAGGCCAGATACACTAATAAAAATACGCCGCCGCCGTTGGCACCCGCGACATAAGGAAACTTCCAGATCGCGCCAAGGCCCACCGCAGAGCCTGCTGCCGCTAAAATAAATCCGATACGCGAACCCCAGCTGCCGCGTGTTGTAGAGTTAGTCATGCTTATCTCTTATATTAGTTATAGTGTTTTTACTCTATGTATCTGCTGGCCCACCTTTAACCTACAGGATGTGCCGAAAAGTCGCAGAAGTTACACCTTGGTGCAGCAGCAAGATAGAGGAAATCTGTGGCAAAAAGCAACCAAAAATCCGCCGCTGTCATCAATCTATCGTTAAACTCTGCTTAGTTTAACTAAAACAATGAACGAAATTAGCTGAAACACCGTTCTATAGTAGGTAAGAGCAGTCTGACCAGGAGTCACTAATGCGTTTTAAACTAATCATCTGGATTTTCATCATGGCCTGTAGTTTAACCTTTGGCCTCGCCAAAGTTTCCGCCCGTACCAACAGTGTTGAGTTCCCGGCAGGCTTGCCCTGGGTCAATGTGACAGAACCACTGACCATGCAACAGTTAAAAGGCAAGGTGGTGTTGCTGGATTTCTGGACCTATGGCTGCGTCAATTGTATTCACGTGATCCCGGACCTGCATAAGCTGGAACAAAAGTATGGCAACAAGCTTGCGGTGGTTTCAGTGCACTCGCCAAAATTCGACAATGAAAAACAGCTAAGCACTTTAACTTCCATAGTGCGGCGTTACGGTATGCAGCATGCTGTGATTAATGACGTCGACTTCCAGTTATGGCGCTCGTACGCTGTTCGTGCCTGGCCTACCTTTGTGCTGATAGGGCCAGATGGTAAATACGTAGGGCAGACGTCGGGCGAAGGTCGTTACGATGTATTGGATCAGGCGATAGAACAGTTACTGGCTGAGTTTAAAGGCGAACCCAATCTCAAACCTTTACCCATTAAGTTACTGGACCCACTCAATACTGTACTGGCAGCGCCTGGCAGTTTAGCTGTGGACGAACGTTATATTGCTATCAGCGACACCCTGCATAACCAAATTGTGCTGCTGGATCATCAGGGCAAGCGGGTGAAACGTTTAGGTTCTGGCATAGCAGAGCTAAAAGATGGTCATAGCGACAGCAGCGCTTTTTCGTCACCTCAGGGTTTAGTGCTGACGGACAAAGCTTTGTATGTGGCCGATACCGGCAACCATGCCATTCGCCGTATTGATTTAACTACCTTTCAGGTGACGACTATTGCAGGCAACGGTGAACTGGCACAAGGCCGTTTAGTGCCGGGTTCAACGCCAACTCAGGTGTCATTGCGTTCCCCCTGGGATTTAGCGCTGGATAAAACCACTTTGTATATTGCTATGGCAGGCAGCCATCAAATCTGGACTCTGGATTTGCAAAGCTCGGAGTTAAAAGCTTTTGCTGGTACAGGCCAAGAAGCTTTGCTGGATGGTAAACGCCATGATGCTGCTTTTAATCAGCCGAGTGGTTTAGCCTTACGAGGTAATAAACTTTGGATTGCTGATGCTGAAGCCAGTGCTGTACGTCAAATTGACTTAGGTTCGGATAAAGTGAAAACGCTGGTGGGCCAGGGCTTATTTGAGTTTGGTTTAAAAGACGGTGGTTTTAAACGGGCTTTGCTGCAGCACAATAAAGATGTGGTGTCGCTGGACGCCAATACGCTGGCTGTGGCTGATACCTATAATCATAAAATCAGGTTACTGGATTTAGATGAAGAACAGGTAATGACCTTAAGTTTAGGTACCGAACTGAACGAACCCGGTGGTTTGGCTGTATTTAATGGCGAACTTTATATAGCCGACACCAATAACAACAGAATTTTACGCTGGCATCTGAAAGACCAGAAATTGTCTGAAGTGCAGGTGCCTGCGTCCGCTAAGGCAGATACAAAGCCAAAGTAAGTGGAGTCTGGTCGTTTATCTGGTTACACTAAAAGCATAACAGTTGGGAAACTCAAAATGCGTTTAGATAAGTTTATTTGTGATTGTACCGGTCTGACCCGAAGTCAGGCCGGTAAAGTAATACGCCAAAAACTGGTGACAGTGAATGGTGAATTGGCCAAACAGCCGGCCTTGCAACTGAAAGCATCCGATCAGGTGTTTTTAGAGGGCGAACAGCTGCAACTGATCGGGTTGCGTTATATAGTCCTACACAAACCTGCTGGCTATATCTGTTCGACTGAAGATCCAGACCATAACACTGTGTTCACCTTGATGGATGAACCTCTGATGGAGCGTCTGCACACAGTTGGCCGTTTAGATCTGGATACCACAGGTATGGTGCTGATCACAGACGATGGTCAGTGGTCGCATAAAATCAGTTCACCTAAACATCATTGCGCTAAAACCTACAGAGTATGGCTGGCTGATCCTGTACCAGCATCGGTCATCACAGAGTTCGCCGAAGGTATTATGTTACGTGGTGAAAAGGACTTAACTAAACCTGCGAAGCTGGAAATCGTCGATCCGCATCAGGTTTTGCTGACAATCAGTGAAGGTCGTTATCACCAGGTCAAACGTATGTTTGGAGCTATAGGCAATAAAGTTGAAAAACTACACCGCGAACAAATCGGTGCCTTGCCACTGGATCCGGATTTAGCCGAAGGCGAATACCGTTATTTAACCCCTGAAGAAGTCGCCTTATTCCGCTAAAACCTAAAAATGGGGTCAGATCACATTGTTAACTGTTAACAATGTGATCTGACCCCATTTTAATTCATCTGCAATTCAGCCGACCAGCCTATACTTCCCATCAACACGGCAGCAAAAGCATATAACGGCATAGTCTGTTACAACTTTTTACCTGATGTATGAACACTTCGCCTTGGTCTGTCACGCGCTGTCCGTTAAACTACGCAGGTCTAATTTCACTTAGTGTTATGGAGTTTTGTATGTCAAAAATGAAAATCGCTGTTGCAGCTTTAGCTATTGGTGCTCTGATGTTGTCAGGCTGTTCGGCCACTCATACGGCGATCAGCAAAAGGAATTTGCAAGTTCAGACTAAAATGAGCGATACCATCTTTTTAGACCCGGTAGCAGACGATAAACGTACAGTGTTTATCCAGGTGCGTAATACCTCGGATCAACAAGGTTTGTCGATTGAACCTCAGATCATCGAAGCTGTGCAGTCTAAAGGTTACCGTGTAGTGCGTGACCCTGAACAAGCTAATTTCTTATTACAGGCCAATGTGTTACAGGCTGGTGAAACTGATTTACGCGCTCAAAACGAAGCCTTTGGCAGTGGTTTTGGTGGTGCATTAATTGGTGGTGCTATTGGTAATCAGTTCGGCAGTGGCAGTGGTCGTGCTGGCGCTACAGTAGCTGGTGCTTTAATAGGTTTAGCAGCTGATGCGATGGTCAAAGACGTGCATTACAGCATCATTACTGATTTACAGATCTCTGAGCGTGCGAAAAAAGGCGTGGTAGTGCTGGAAGAAAACAAAGCCAGCTTAAAACAAGGTAACAGTGGCTATAAAAATGTCAGCTCTACTGAAGAAACCGAATGGAAACGTTACCAGACCCGTATTTTGTCTACTGCCAATCAGGTGAATATGGAATACGCCGAAGCTGAGCCTGAGCTGGTTAAAGGCCTGATGCGTTCGATTTCAGGCATCCTGTAACCTTTAGTCGTAAGTAAGTTTCCCAGTGGCCGCTGTTTTGTTGTCCTCGGCGGCCATTTTTTATATGTTCTGCTCCATCACATTTGCTATAGCAGCTAAATCATATCTGTTCTGCAGTGCGCTGAAAGTTTTTGGCTGATCCTCCTGTCTTTATTCGTAGTATCTATTGCAGTGATTCAAACAGGATTATTCATGAACAAAATTACTTTATCTTTATTGCTGGCGTTAAGCCCAGCTTTGCACGCCGCTGAACAAGCTACTCCTAACCAGTTTATTGACGTCTTTGCCAAAATTTTTGGTGAACACAAAGGTGAGCGTAAAGGCCATGCCAAGGGCTTTTGTGCTGTAGGCAGTTTTCAGGCTTTACCTGATGCCAAAAATTTCAGTTCAGTGTCCTGGTTATCAGGTGAAGCCGTGCCTGTGACCGCACGTTTTTCTATGGCTGGTGGTAATCCTAAAGCAGCTGAAAATGGCAGTTCTCCTCGTGGCTTGGGCTTGCAGTTAAAAACCGCCAATGGACAGCTACAGCATTTTACTATGTTAAACACGCCGGTTTTTGGTGCCAAAGATCCGGAAAACTTTTTAGGTTTACTGCAAACTCAAATTCCTGACCCTGCTACAGGCAAACCTGATCTGGCTAAAATTCAGGCCTTCCGTAAAGCTCATCCGGACACTTTGCCTCAGGCTGAGTATTTAGCAAAAAACTCTCCGCCATGGAGCTACGCCACTACGCCTTATTTTGGTATTCACACCTTCTTTATCAAAGACAACAGTGGTGTGGAGCAAAAAGTACGTTGGCAGTTTGTGCCTAAAGATGGCGTGAAGGGCTTAACTAAAGCCGAAATCAAAGCACCGGCCACAGACTTTCTACAAAAGCGGCTGGCTGAACGTTTAGTCAAAGGCCCAACACAGTGGACAATGCAGCTGGTGCTGGGTGAAGCAGGAGATACTGAAACCGATCCTTCGGTGTTATGGCCGAAAGAGCGTAAAACTCTGGATATAGGGCTGTTATCCATCACTGAGCAAGGTGGCGAAGCCTGTACTGGCCTGAACTTTGATCCAAACGTGCTGAGTACAGGTTTGCGTGCAAGTGGCGACAGAGTGCTGCAAATGCGCTCTCCTGCTTATGCCATCTCTTTTGGCAAGCGTTTAACCAACCAGTAAGCCGATTTAGCGCTAAAACGAATGCACCAGTCGGGTGCATTCGTATGCAGTCTGGCCCTGTGGCTGGAATTTGACTAAGCTGGGTCAAAT
>JAHIWM010000285.1 GCA_018815765.1 Gammaproteobacteria bacterium
GGACCGCATTTAGTTGTAATGCAGCAACTGGTGCAGCAGTATCAACCCAAAGCCTATTTAACCAATTCAGTGTTATCGAACCCTGTGTCTTTGAGTATCCATCCGGCCCGGGCTTTTGCGGTATTACAGCTGCTGCAACAGCATCAGTGCCTATTGATTGAAGATGACATTTATGCCGACTTTGAAACCCAGCCGGTATCGCGTTACGCTTCGATGGCAGGATTCCAATCGCAAAATGGCCTTGAAACCATTTACTTAGGCAGTATGTCGAAAACTTTGTCAGCCGATTTACGGGTAGGTTTTATTGCTGCAGCACCAGCCACTATTGCCGCATTGACCGATCTAAAACTGATTAGCGGTATATCCACCTCCAATACCATGGAGCGTCTGGTGTACGCGCTATTAACTGGCGGCGGTTATCGGCGTCACCTTGAGCAATTAAAGCGTCGTTTACAACAAGCCCGCAGCTTGGTGTTTTCAAAACTAAAGCAACTGGATTGTCAGTTATGGGCAGAGCCATCGGCAGGTTTTTTATGTTGGGTCAAACTGCCAGAAGGCGTCAGCAGCAGTTTATTGTCAGAGCGCCTGCAGCAACGTCAGGTGGTATTGGCGCCAGGTTCACAGTTCAGCACCCTGCCCGATGCCGACCACTACACCAGACTTAATGTGGCTCAGTGTTTGGATGAACAATTCTGGTTGATATTGGAAGAAGAATTGAGCGTGGTCAAAGCAATAGCAAAGTAAAAAGCAGATTATCTACTTAGGTCGCACTGACAAAACCGTTGTATTCTGACATGGTAAAGAAAAAGGATGCTGTATGGCCAAAATATCAGATAAATCGCCGGCAAAATCGCTGGACTGGAGTGCATTGCTGCAATCTGGTAATCGTATTTTTATTGGCTCACACGCCGCCGCGCCTCAGGCTTTACTGGCCGATTTAATGGCCCGCAGTAAAAACCTGCATGATATAGAGCTGGTGCAACTGATGGTGCTGGCTGATAACTGCTGGGCTGAAGAGCGTTACAGCGACTTATTTAAAATCAATGCGTTATTTATTGCCGGTGACAAAGTCCGCAGCGCTGTCGCCGAAGGCCGAGCCGACTACACCCCTTGTTTTTTATCTGAAGTACCGGCGCTTTTTAAAAATGAAATTTTGCCTTTAGACGCCGCTTTAGTGATGGTGAGCCCGCCTGACGCCTTTGGTTATTGCTCTTTGGGTGTCTCTGTAGATGCCGTCTCAGCCGCAGTGCGTTCTGCCAAAAAAGTTATAGCGCAAATTAACCCTAAGATGCCGCGCACCAATGGCTACACCTTTATTCATCAAAGCCAAATTCATGCTTTTATCGAACAGGCTGAAGATTTACCAGAGTTACCACCGCCAAGCCTTGACGAAGTGACTGAGCGTATTGGTCAGTACGTGTCGATGCTGATTGAAGATGGTTCAACCTTGCAGCTGGGTATAGGCAAAATTCCGGAGGCCGTTTTACGTTATTTGGGCAACCACAAAGATTTAGGTGTGCACTCAGAAGTGATCTCAGACGGTGTGATGGAGCTGATCACCAAAGGTGTAATTAATAACAGAAAAAAAACCTTTCACCCCGGCAAAACCGTCACCAGTTTTTGTATGGGCAGCAAAGCTTTATACGACTTTGTTGATGGCAACCCTCATGTCGAATTTTACCCCAGCGAATACGTAAACTCTCCAACCAATATTGCCCGTAACGATGCAATGATCGCCATTAATAGTGCGATAGAAGTGGATTTAACAGGCCAGGTGGTGTCGGATTCGATTGGGCACAAATTTTACAGCGGCATTGGTGGCCAGGTGGATTTCAGCCGTGGCGCTTCAATGAGTAAGGGCGGCAAACCTATTATTGCCCTGCCTTCCACTGCGAAAAACGGCACAGTCTCACGCATAGTCGCCACTATCACTGAAGGCGGTGGCGTAGTGACTTCGCGTGGCCATGTGCATTATGTGGTCACAGAGTTTGGTGTCGCCTCCTTGCGTGGCAAAAGTATCCGTGAACGGGCACTGGAGCTTATTCGGGTGGCCCATCCGAAGTTTCGTAAACAGCTGCTGGATGAAGTTCGTACCCGCTACTGGGTACCACATTACCAAAAAGACTACCTCAAAGATGTGGTGGAACTGGGTAAAGTAGGTGTTAAAACCTTAACCATAGCGGGTGAACAGTTTGATTTGCGGGCATTAAACCCGGCTGATGAGCGTCGTTTGCAGGAGTTTTTTTACTCTCATACCAAAGAAACCCTTCTGTTGCGGTACAACCACCATCCAAAACAAATGAGCAGAGAGAAATCCTGTACTTTGGTCAGTGTCGATCAGTCGCGCGATTTAGCGCTTTGTATTGTTAAACAACAAGGCTCAGTACTGGAAATTCAGGCTGTAGGCCGTTATTACCTGAATGAAACCGACAACAGTGCCGAAGTGGCTTTTGTGACTCGGGAAAAACAACACGGCAAAGGTATGGCCAAACGGCTGCTCGAAGAAATGATCAGAATTGCCCGCATACGTGAACTCAACCGTATGATGGCGTATGTACGTGCCGACAATAAGCCGATGCAAAAGGTGTTTGAAAAAGCTGGATTTAAGCGTATCGCCAGTGGTGATCCGGATGAAGTCTATTTAGAGCTGCCATTAAAGGTAGCGGAACCAGAGAAGCAGTAAATGAGTTTAGTGATCTTCAGCCATGCCCGCTGTTTGTCGTACGACATAGGCCATGATCATCCGGAAGCCGCGTCACGCATTTATGCAGTGCAGGACCAGTTATTAAGTTCTGGCCTGGAGTTTGTGGCGCAACAACGGGACGCCACTCCAGCCAGTATGGAGCAGTTGTATTTAGCTCACGACCCTGCTTATGTCGACCATGTATTTGATGCTGTGCCCGATACTGGCCATATCTGGCTGGATGACGATACCCAGGCCAATGCAAAATCACTGAATGCCGCTTTGTATTCGGCAGGATCTGGTATCAATGCGGTAGATTTAGTGATGCAGCACTCAGACACTCAGGCCTTTTGTTTAATACGCCCGCCAGGTCATCACGCTGAATACAAAGCCGCTAAAGGCTTTTGTATTTTTAATAACATAGCCATAGCAGCAGCCTATGCCATGCAGCAGTATGGATTACAGCGTGTGCTGATTGTGGATTTTGATGTGCATCATGGCAATGGCACTGAAGATATTTTCCAGCATGAACCCAGAGTCAAATTTTTCTCGTCGTTTCAGCATCCGTTTTACCCCTACACAGACCCTGTTGCTCATACCCCTTCCATAGTCAAAATGCCTTTAGCTGCTGGCACTACAGGCGCTTTATATCAACAGCGTTTTACTGAAGAGTGGTTGCCACTGATGCAGCAGTTTCAGCCAGAGCTGGTCTTGGTGTCAGCTGGTTTTGATGCGCATATTGAAGATGATATGGGTCAAATGAAACTGACAGAGCTGGATTATTTATGGTTGGGGCAGCAGTTGAAGCAAATTGTCGATCGTTATTGCGGCGGGCGTTTAGTCTCTATGCTCGAAGGCGGTTACGAACATAGCCCATTGGCGCGCAGTGTGGTTGCCTACTTGAAGGGGCAGATTTAACCCGACGAGGATAAATCCTTATACAATCTTTATAAGCTCTAGAGACATAAAGCATTAAAATTCAATGGTTGTTTAAAGCCGGAAAAAATTTTATGGCCGCCACTTTGGTGTTGGGTTCTGCAGTAAAAAGCTCAAGTCGTTACCTGATGTATAGGGTGTTAGGGCATTTGTTGCTGATGTTATCAGCGGTCAAGCTGGTCGCTATGGCAGTATCCATTCTTTATAACGAAAGCAGCTTTTGGGTGTTTTTAGGATCAGCGCTTTTTACAGCTGCTTTGGGTTATACGCTGGTGCATAAAGGCCGCGACGCCAAAGATATTAAACATCGGCAGCTATTTTTACTCACCACCTTAAGCTGGCTGTCGCTTTGTGTCTTTTCTGCCATTCCTTTATGGCTAATAGTGCCCAATTGCACGTTAACAGACGCTGTGTTTGAGACCGTTTCAGCAGTCACCACTACAGGTTCAACCGTTTTATCCGGATTAGATACTATGCCAAAAGGCATTTTATTCTGGCGCGCCGTGCTGAACTGGATGGGTGGTATAGGTATTATCGTGATGGCTATTGCCATTTTGCCAGCGCTGAAAATTGGCGGTATGCGATTATTTAAAACTGAAAACTCAGACACGTCAGATAAAATTCTACCGCGTAGCTCCACCCTGTCCGCCGCTATTGGCTTTGTCTATCTGGCATTAACTTTTTGCACTATGACAGCCTATTATCTGGCTGGCATGACAGGCTTTGACGCTGTCACTCATGCGATGACCACTGTCGCCACGGGTGGTTTTGCCAATTACGACTCTTCTTTTGGATTTTATAAAGATTCACCACAAATTTTCTGGTTAAGCAGCTTTTTTATGATGTTGGCCGCTATGCCTTTTGTACTTTTTGTCAGTTTTGCCAAAGGCGATAAAACATCATTGTGGCGCGATCCACAAGTACGGGCTTTTGTTGCCATAGTGCTGTTCTGCAGTGTGCTGCTGACTGTGTATCAGGTGGTGCATAATGACAGAGCCGTATTTGATGCGCTTACCCATAGCCTGTTTAATGTAGTGTCCATTATTACCACCTGTGGTTACGCTTCCGAGGACTATACAGTCTGGGGCAATATGGCCATTATGCTGTTTTTCTACTTAACCTTTGCCGGTGCTTGTTGGCTATTTTTGCCCATCCCCCAAAAATGTAAAATCAGCGACAGATTAGCTCAAAAACATACCGTAAATTGGTCACTGTATCGTCGAATTCCATAAGAAAATGCTCCTTCAGAGCACCTGATTTTACATTTTTGGGGGAAATGCAGAATTTTAAAATATATTATTTAATATCAATGCGTTAATCTTTTTATTTCCATGTTTAAAAGCCAACTAATGCTTATTTGAGCCCTTTTCGTTCCCTAATGCCGCATCAATAGCTGTCTGCGCAAAACGATCTTGGTCTTCAATGTACCGCATCGCTGATTTCACATCTTTCCAGCCTACATGTTCCATTAGCTGTTTGAGCGACCATCCTTGCTGGCTGGCCCAGTTAGCGAAACCACGGCGCAACGAATGACTACTGTACAATTCAGTATTCAGTACTCCCGCTCGTTCTAACGTGATCCGGAGCAACGGAATTACACTATCTGATCTTATCGCTGATGCGGATACAGTCCCCCATCGCGTTATCCCCCGAAATAGCGGACCTGATGGCTGATCCAGTAAAAAAAGATAATGGCGGCACGCCTCTACAGGACAAAGCCGGTGAAGCTCTGGCAGTCTGTATGCGGTTCCTTTGTTGAGGCGGTCTGTTTTATTTCTTGGCAAATAGGCGGTAAGTCCTTCACCAGGGTGAAACTCAATGTGTTCGATCTGTAGTCGGCTAATTTCATCACTTCGAAAAGCGCGCCAGAACCCCATTAAGATCAGTGCTTTGTCTCTAGCCACCCTTAGCAATCGGTGTTGCTCACCGGATTCGATAGCCTTTGCTTCCTGCTGCTCTAAATAACGGATCACCTGCTCCAGTATGGCCAGCTGCAGGGGTTTTGCTTGCTTCGTTTTGGCGGGATGAAGTTCACGAATGCCTTTGAGCAATTGCCGGATCATGGGGGCTTTGGTCGGATCGGCAAATCCCTGGGTCTGGTGCCAGCTGGATAGTGCTGCGATCCGTTGCTTTAATGTGCTGATAGCCAGACTATCCGCATAGTGTGCTAAATATCTGGCGAGTTCTGCTGCGGTTGTCGGTAATACACCGCCCCACTGAACCTCAAAATGCTCGACCGCTGACTGATAACTTCTACGGGTATGTTCGCGTGTGGCGGCGTGTAAATAGCGGTCAACCTTGTTCACACTTCAGCCTCCTGGTGTCTTGTGTTAAAGCTGACGTAACGTGCTCATCGGCACAAAAAGACGCATCGGCTGATCCGTCAATGGGGTAAATAGGCCCATATGCTGGTAAAACTTCAGCGCTGCTTCATCCAGAACGTCCAGTACCACACCAAGCGCTGGTAGCCCCGAGTCTGTCAATTCAAGAGCGGTACGAAGCGCCTGAACCAGGGTTTTAGCTCCTAGTTGACGCCCTTGCTGAGTGAGAGAAACACCGAGCCTGGCCAGCAGCACAACAGGCACCGGATAGGCTGGCAGCGATTTGGGCTGAGAAGGCAATAATTCACGGGTGACAGTACTGCTTGCTAACGTAAAATAAGCTGCAACCGGAGCCTTGCCTTGAGCAACGAGCTCCGTCAAAACCCAGGTACGACTTAACCCCAGGGAGCTGTTACGAACAGCAAACCGGCTCAGGTAGTCATTGAGGCTGGGTTTACCGCAGTCAAAGCCTTTCAAATCATGCGTTGCAGCGTCGATCAGAACAAAAGCTGAAGAGAGAGACAATCAGAATCCCTCTTTATCCAGTAGAGCCGCAGCGTCTTTAAGCCGCTGATGGGGGGCCGCCGCCGCTTCACATACCTGCTGGAAGTGATCAAACTGGGCTGATGTAAGTTCAATGGCTGATTGAGACTGCAAAATCTGAGGCGCATTATCCCGGATAAGGCGAACCATAAATTCAGTCAACGACGCACAGCCAAGCGCTGCCGCAGCTCGCTCTGCCAGCTGCTTGGTTTCTGCATCGACCCGCATCTCTATACGTTCCCGAAGAGCTGTTGCCATCGTATTCACCTTTGTACAAAAAAAGACCTGATAGCAGTATATCCTGTACGGCACATTGCCGCAACCCGTTGGCCGCGATGGTCAGCTACATTTCGTGGAGGACCGGTGCCATTACGTATGCCCAATACGGCATTTTAGCGCTATTTTCGCCATAACCCCTGATAAGTCTCTATTATCAGAGGTTAGCATCTGTTGGTTACTTGCTTTTTAGAAAGCTCATAATATTATGTAATTACACATTACGTAATATTATGAATGAGGGTGTCCACATGGCCAGAGATGGGATCACTAAGCTGCAAGTCCAGCAGGTCCGGATAGCGCTTATTGCTCAGGGACGGCACCCTTCCGTCGAGGCCGTACGTGCTGAACTCGGCACCGGCTCGAATACCACCATCCTGAAGTATTTAAAGGAACTGGGGGAGGATGAAAAAGGACGGTTGGATGATCTGGATGCCCTCAGTGACGAGTTGGGCCAATTGGTGGGCCACCTGGCTCGCCGACTACAGGACGAATCGCTGCAACGTGTTCAGCACGCAGAAGAACGCCATACGCTAGCCCTTCAGGAGAAGCTGCAGCAGCTCGATACGCAAGGGCGTGAGCTAAACAGCAGCTATGAACAGTGCGAAACGCTGCAGCAACAACTGCGTGATGCGTTGGCACAAATAAACGGGTTAAAAGAAGCCCGTCACCAGGATGCGCTGATGATAGCGGCGATGACAACGGAAATGCGCCATTTAACATTAAAGTTGCATGATCGGGATACACAGATCCAATCGCTTGAAGAAAAGCATACCCATGCCCGTCAGGCGCTGGAGCACTACCGAGAGTCGGTCAAAACCAATCGGGAGCAAGATCTACAGCGACATGAACACCAGGTTCAGCAGCTTCAAGCTGAACTGCGAACCAGTCAGCAGATCATCAGTGTCAAGCAACAGGACTATACCGCGGCCAAAGAGCTGGCTCAGGAACTTACTCTGCAGTTAAAATACAGCCAGGACGCCGCAGCGGCCTTTGAGAAGCAGCTGACGTCCCTCAAAGAGGATAACAATGACTTGAGTCGCCAACAGCAGATCAATGAGGCTGAGCTTTCCGAGCTGAAACATGCTGTAGATGCACGTGTGGAAGATACTCAGGCGTTAACCGAGCAACTGAATACCTTGCGTGGAGCCGAACAAACCTGGCTGCAGGAAAAATCTGCGTTGACTGCGACTTTGGCAACGCAGCAGCAGCTGTGGCAGCAATTGGCTCCAAAGCTTGATGCCAGTAAGCCACCAATTTTTGCAGCCGGAGAAGATGTGCTTGTGACGGATCCCGAGAGTCGTCTTTAAAATAAAATCGGACAAATTACGCGGTACACAAAAAGGTCGGATGGATCCATAAAATATGAAGTCAGTTTTGAGGGCGAGATCTGCTCACTCTCTGATCTGGATATCACTTTGGCATAATGTAAGACGGAGCGAGGTCATTATAGTCGCTGTCTCACTGGCATATCCATAGTTCCAGAACGGGTTTGTTCAATGAACATGAGTCATCCAGCACAGCAGGACAACTCATTCACATCTTTGTGAAAGGTTTGGGCGCAGAGCTTGATCCCTTCAACCATGGTCAAATATGGAAACAACTGGTCAGCTAACTCATTGATAGTCATCCGATTGCGGATAGCTAGAGCTGCAGTTTGGATCATTTCTCCGCCTTCATGGGCCAAAAGTTGTGCACCAATCAGTCTTCCTGTGGTCTTTTCAATCACCAGTTTTATAAAACCATCAGTTTCGAAATTGGCCAGCGCTCTGGGTACATTTTTCATGTCGAGTACCCGACTGTCTGTGTGAATCCCCTTCTGTCTGGCCTCAGCTTCAGTCAGTCCGACGGTTGCAACCTGCGGATCGGTAAAAATGACCGCAGGCATCGAAGATAGATCAAGTTTACTCTCGTCACCGGTCATATTCATTCCTGCACGGCTACCAGCAGCCGCAGCGACATACACAAACTGCGGCATAGTGGAGCAATCACCTGCGGCATAAATTCCTGGAACGCTTGTTTCCATCATCTCGTTAACGATGATCGCACCGTGTTTGTCTGTCCGGATCCCAACTACTTCGAGGTTAAGACTGGCCGTATTTGCATGACGGCCGGTGCATATTAAAAGCTTGTCACAACGTAAATTGCCTACATTGGTTTTCAAGGTAAACTGTCGACCGTCATGGGAAACATTTGACGCCTCAGTATGGTTTAGAACCCTGATCCCTTCTTTCTCAAAGCAATCTGTTAATTTTTCGCCGAGTAACGGCTCATCGCGATAAAGAAGCGTATGTCTGGCCAAAAGGGTAACATCACTGCCTAAACGGCGATAAGCCTGAGCAATTTCCAGCGCAACGACAGAAGATCCAATGATGACCAGATGTTGTGGTCGTTCTGTCGCAAACAGCGCCTCAGTAGAAGTCCAGTACGGGGTTTCGCTCAGACCTTCAATAGGCGGGATGGTCGGGCTCGAACCGGTAGCAATGAGCACCTTGTCGGCGTGTATTTCTTGCTGGGAGCCATCACTTTGGCTGACGATCAAAGTGTTCGCGTTTTTGAAAGTAGCCCAACCTTTGATCAAACTCAGTGCCGGATTGATATCCAGAATATTTTGGTATTTTGCCACGCGCAATTCTTCGACAAGCGTTGTTTGCTGCTCCGTCAATAGTGCGCGATTAAGCTGTGGCGAATGATTTACCAATCCGGTAAAAGGGTTGTTTCGTTGTTGCTGCGCCAGTTGTGCGGCGCGGATCAGGATCTTAGACGGGACACAGCCGACATTGACACAGCAACCGCCAATAACATCCGCACCTTCGATAAGCGTAACCTTAGCTCCTCCGTCAGCAGCTTTAATCGCACAGGCAAACGCACCAGAGCCACTGCCAATGATTACCACTTGTTGTGGGCTGATATTTTCTGTATTGCTGATATTTGTGTTGTCAAAACAAGGTTGAGGTTCTGGATTGACTTGTGCGGCATAACCCAGAGTTTCAACCGCCTTGACGAGATCCGCGACACTTACCTTCCCGTTTGTGGTGATCGCTGCGCTGGCGTTTGCATAGGAGATCTCAACGTAATTAACGCCTTCGGTCGCATCGAGCGCATCTTTGATATGGGCGACACAGCTTGGGCAGGTCATCCCTTTTATCGATAACAAGATCATTTTCGTTCCTCAACAGCGAAGAAGTATTTTCTGTGATTGTTAATTATCATAACCAATGCGCTCAGCTTATTGCCGAAACGGGGCCGTAATCGTATGTGTATTTCCGCGCTTTACTTTTTGACCGTTGACGGATAACCAGCGTTAGTGGTGGCTTCAGTCAGTGCTTTCACCGTGGTTTTTTCGTCATCGAAGGTGACTACTGCTAACTTGGTGTCAAAGGTGACTTCAGCTTTACTGACGCCCTCTACATTTTGTAAGGCTTTTTTGACTGTAAACGGACAAGTGACGCAGTTCATGGTTGGAACTTCCAACGTAACCGTTTTCGTTTCGGCTATAGCGCTCAGGCTGGTCAACGTTAGCAAAAACAACAAGGTGATTTTCTTCATCATTCTCTCCAATAACGTATAAAACGTTAATAAAATTGAGGGTAAAAAGTATTCAGGCGAACCAGACAATCCAATAATTGCTGGTGACTAACATTAATGCTGTGAGTGCTGATAACCAAAAGATCACCTGCCTGCGTTTTCGCACTTGGGGAACTGCACAGACTGTTCCTGGAGCGCACATGTCAGTAGGTCGATAGACCTTCCAGCCAGCAAATCCAAACGAGGTTAAAACCAGCAGAATAAAAATAGGGCGATAAGGTTCTAACATGGTCAAATGACCAATCCAGGAACCACTCACCCCAAGTAGCAACAAAACGAAAGGACCGGCACAACAAACGCCTGCACCAATGGCCGCAACTATTCCACCGATAACGGGGAGATTTGACTCTTTTATGGACACGTTTTACTCCTGCGATTAGAGTTATCGGTGCCAGTGTAGATGCCGTACCATAGTACGGAGTCAAGCCCAATCGGTGGGTTTAGTTGTTATGTGGTTGTAGGGATTCGATAATGGGGCAATGGGTCTGATCCGGATTGGATGCGCATTGGCTCAGCAGGTGATGAAGAACAAGTTCCAGACTCTGCAGATCTGCAATCTTTGAGCGGACATTGGCAAGCTTGAGTGTGGCCACGTCCTGGACGCCCTGACATGGGGTATCATTCAGTGTGAGCAGATGATGGATTTCTTCCAGTGTGAACCCTAACTCCTGCGCCCGCTTGATAAATCGAAGCCGATTCAGGGTAGTGACAGGATACTGGCGAAACCCCTGTGTCGGTTTACCAGGCTGTTCAACAAGACCACGGCGTTCGTAGTAACGGATAGTTTCAACGTTAACGACAGCTGCATTGGCTAATTGGCCGATTGTATACAAAATGACGTCCATTTACCGTACTTACATACGGTCTACTATAATCCCAAATAGACTCACACAGAAAATTTTCGTATCTATTGCATGTTATAGAGCATGGGGCGCTTAGACGGTCCAAAACGGACCCGCTGACGATTATTCATCAATCTCCAGTCCAACCACTTATGCCGAAAGTTGGTGAAGGTTTAAATGCGAAAGCCTCGAACACAATTTCTCAGTCGAAATGAGATTTCGTTTATGCTTTGTAGATCGAGAAAGGAAGATTGTCATCACCAAAGTCGAAATACTGTTCAATTGTGCGGTGATGTTTGCTACCCTAATAAAATGCACAAAAAATTGCTGGCTTTCTTACTTTGCTTCTTCGTTGCCTTTCAGGGCAGCGTGAGTGCGCATGTCTTTCAGAAGCCATGCCCCATGAGCGATATGAGCAGCGTTTCCATGTCGTCCGACTCTACTACTCAATCAAAATCTGATTGCTGCAATGATGACGAAACTTTTA
>JAHIWM010000286.1 GCA_018815765.1 Gammaproteobacteria bacterium
AGGATTTCATTGAGTAGCGCCTTAAAATCAGAAAGTTATGCTGATGTTATTTTTACATAGAGGCTGAGTTGAGCCGATGCGGCATATTGTCGCAGTGCGCTATTCAGCGGGCTTGTTATCAAAAGGTGAGGCATGAAGAAGTACAGTGGTGACTATGCAAATGCTGTTCAATTTGATGATCAATCAGAACATTCATAGCACTTTGCTTCTGCGAGCTCAAAGTTCATAAAAATGCAGTTGACGGCGAATCCGAAAAAACAGAAGATCGCACTGATTTTTTTTCGGGCAAATCGGAATAATTTCCTGTATATTGTCGCACTATTTTCAAACCCTAGCTTATCGAGATGACTATGTCAGCAGATTTATCCTTATACAGAAACATTGGTATCTTCGCCCACGTTGATGCCGGCAAAACCACTACTACCGAGCGTATCCTGAAACTGACCGGTAAAATCCACAAGCTGGGTGAAGTTCACGAAGGTGAATCGACCACTGACTTCATGGAGCAGGAAGCTGAGCGTGGTATTACTATCCAGTCAGCTGCCGTCAGCTGCTACTGGAAAGGCTACCGTTTCAACGTTATCGATACACCAGGCCACGTTGACTTCACAGTGGAAGTATACCGTTCTCTGAAAGTATTAGATGGTGGTATCGGTGTATTCTGTGGTTCTGGTGGTGTTGAACCTCAGTCAGAAACTAACTGGCGTTATGCGAACGACGCGAAAGTATCTCGTCTGATTTTCGTAAACAAGCTGGACCGTATCGGTGCTGATTTCCTGCGTGTTACAGAACAGGTGAAAAAAGTTCTGGGCGCTCAGCCGCTGATCATGGTTTTACCAATCGGTCGTGAAGATACTTTCACTGGTGTGGTTGACCTGCTGACTGAAAAAGCTTACGTGTGGGATGACTCTGGCCAGCCAGAAAACTACACTGTGACTGACATCCCTGCTGATATGCTGGATGACGTTGAAATGTACCGTCAGCAACTGATTGAAACTGCCGTCGAACAAGACGATGACCTGTTAATGGCTTATATGGAAGGTGAACAACCTACTATTGAGCAGATCAAAGCTTGTATCCGTAAAGGTACACGTGACCTGGCTTTCTTCCCAACTTTCTGTGGTTCTGCCTTTAAAAACAAAGGTATGCAGTTACTGTTAGATGCTGTTGTTGATTACTTACCATCACCAACTGAAGTAAACCCACAGCCACTGACTGACGAAGAAGGTGCTCCAACTGGCGAATACGCTATCGTTTCTGCTGATGAGCCGTTCCGTGCTTTAGCATTCAAAATCATGGATGACCGTTTCGGCGCCCTGACCTTTATCCGTATTTACTCTGGTGTACTGAACAAAGGTGATACCCTGCTGAACTCGTTCACAGGTAAAACAGAACGTATCGGCCGTATGGTTGAGATGCACGCGAATGACCGTACTGACCTGACCACAGCTCAGGCTGGTGACATCATTGCGCTGGTAGGTCTGAAAAACAACACTCAGACTGGCCACACTCTGTGTGATCCAAAACACGAATGTACTTTAGAACCAATGATCTTCCCAGAGCCGGTAATTTCTATCTCTGTAACACCAAAAGATAAAGGTTCTGTTGAGAAAATGAGTATCGCCATCGGTAAGATGGTTTCAGAAGATCCAACTTTCCGTGTTGAAACTGATCCGGATTCAGGCGAAACCATCCTCAAAGGTATGGGTGAACTGCACTTAGATATCAAAGTAGATATCCTGAAACGTACTTACGGTGTTGAATTAGTAGTAGGTCAGCCACAGGTTGCTTACCGCGAAACTATCACTCGTGAAGTTGAAGATAGCTACACGCACAAGAAGCAATCTGGTGGTTCAGGCCAATACGGTAAAATCGACTACCGCATTCGTCCGGGCGAGCAAGCTTCAGGCTTCAAGTTCATCTCTTCTACTGTGGGTGGTAGCGTTCCAAAAGAATTCATGCCAGCCATCGAGAAAGGTTTTGCTTCAATGATGAGCACTGGTACTTTAGCAGGCTTCCCGGTATTAGACGTTGAAGTTGAAGTATTCGACGGTGGTTTCCACGCAGTTGACTCTTCAGCCATCGCGTTCGAAATCGCAGCTAAAGGCGCTTTCCGTCAGTCAATTCCAAAAGCTGGCGCGCAACTGCTTGAGCCAATCATGAAAGTTGACGTGTTCACTCCTGAAGATCACGTAGGTGATGTAATCGGTGACTTAAACCGTCGTCGTGGCATGATCTCTGGTCAGGAAGCTGGCGTAACTGGCGTACGTATCAAAGGTGACGTACCACTGTCTGAGATGTTCGGTTACATCTCTACACTGCGTACTATGACTTCTGGTCGTGGTCAGTTCTCTATGGAATTCTCTCACTACTCACCATGTCCACAAAACGTGGCTGACACTGTGATTGCAAAAGAGAAAGAAAAGAAAGCTGCAGCTGCTAAGAACTAAGCAGTAATTCGGGTCAGAGTAAAATTAATTTAATTTTACTCTGACCCGAATTAAAAAAGCCCCACTGGTGAAAACCGCGGGGCTTTTTGTTTACTTTGAGGTCAGGCCTTGCTATTGAAGTTTTTTCCCGGCAGTACTGGCTTCCATTAATTTAGCCAGTCTGGATAAACGGGTTTCAGCTTTTTTAGCGCCACATATCCAATGCAGTAGTACCTTTTGATAACCTGGCAGTGTTGCTACAAAAAACGACCACGCAGCAGTATTGCTTTGAAAAATATGTAATTCTTCCGCAGTTAAACTGGCCGCAGTGTCCTGCTCATGCGCATAAATGGCAGATTTGTGTTCCGTTCTGTAAGAAAAAGCCAGCTCCCCTGCGGCTGTCATCCGGCCTTGCGCACGCAGATTTTCCATCTTATTGATATTAATTTGACTCCAGATGGAGGTCTTTTTACGTGGCGTAAAACGAATGCTGTAGCTCTGTTCATCTATACGCTTACGTTTACCATCGATCCAGCCAAAACATAAAGCTTCATCCACAGACTCAGACCAGCTCATACAAGCTCTATCCGTCGCGACTTTATGAAAACCAACTAATAGCTCTGACGCAGTGGCTGCATGTAACTCAAACCAGCATCGAAAGGCTTGTGGGCTGTCAAAAAATAACGGAGCTATCATCAGGCTCACCGTTTCATCAGAAAACTGCACTCTAACTGACTCAGTGGCTGAACAACAAGAAGGGAAAGATAAAACCCCGGGACTTTATAACCCGGGGTTTTACATCAACACAATAATAAGAGTGTCTATCAGAACTTGTAACGCAGGTTTGCACTGACAGAGCGGCGCTGACCGTAGAAACAATCCCCACGATTCAAACAGGAAGTGATCACTGTTTTGTCGGTCAGGTTTTGTACCTGCAGACTTAAATCGTAATCCCCCATTTCATAACCCAGCATCGCATCCAGCAAAGTGTAAGAAGGTGTCGTTAGCGGATCGTTCAGCACCACACCATTCATGGCGACATAAGCGCTGCCATCTGATGTTTTACCTACATGACGCACACCACCACCCAGTTTCATGCCATCAACCATAGCCAAACGCCAGGTTGCCCAAACAGAAGCCTGTTGTTCCGGCACTGCAGATAAATCAGCCCCTTCTTCACCCAGCATATTACTTTGACTGACATAGGCGTCGGTGTAGGCATAGCTGGCGTAAATATCCAGTTGTTGCCATGCCAGCTGAGCTTCCAGCTCCACACCTTTAGCTGTGACTTCTCCGCCCTGAATTTGGCCATTTGGATCAATCAGCTCCGGATCACCCAACTGGTCAGCCGCTAAAGTGGTAGTGCGATTTTGCTCTTTAATTTGATAGATAGCAGCTGTTAACAGATGTTCTGTGTTATCAGGCTGGTATTTCACCCCAGCTTCCCACTGTTCACCGGTTTGAGGTTTAAAGGCTTTGCCATACGCATCAGTGCCCAGCAGCGGTTCAAATGACTCGCTGTAGCTGATATAAGGCGAAATGCCTCCATCCATCAGATACATCAGGCCCAGACGACCTGTAGTGGCGTACTGAGATTCAGCATCAGCGCCCTCGGTGCGGCTGACAGTGCGGTCACGGCGTAACGCCGCAGAAACCATCCAGCTATCAGCAATTTTCATATTGTCCTGCAGGTACAGGCCACTCTGATACACCTTGTTGGCTGCATAGTCTGTGACATCAGCATCAGTTGGTAAATCTGTCACCTGACCATACACAGGGTTGTATAAGTCCAGTAAACCGCCTGAGCCATAAAATGAATCATTGTCGGTGTAGGCGTTTTGATAATCAAAACCCATCACCAGTTGGTGTTCTACTGCACCTGTTTGTAAATTACCATGCAACTGAGCATCACTGGTGACAGAACGTGCATCGGCGTTACTCAAATAAGCCACGCGAGAGATAGTACGGTTGTCATCCTCGAACTCTGGAGGCCAGCCATACATAGTGTCGTAATCGGCGTGACTGTCGCTGTAACGGCTGGCGACACGCAAATCCCAGTCATCCGTCAGATTGTGTTCAACAATCACAGTAGCAGCTTGTTGCTCTGTGTCATAACGGTCAAAACCTGGTTCGGAGACAAATCGATTGCTTGGGATCTCACCAAATTCATTGGGTAAAATAGTGCCCTGATGCGGGAAAAACTGTGTACTGGTGCCTGATTCTTTTTCCTGCCAGTTACCCAGCACTGTCACTTTAGTGTCATCACTGGCCTGCCAGCTAAAAGAGGGTGCTAAAGCTTTGCTGTTATCCGGCACAAAATCAGTCTGAGTATCACTGTCGCGCCATACGCCGACTAAACGGCCTTGCAGTGTTTCATCGTCATTCAGCGAGCCGGTAATATCACCAGCCAGTTGTTTACGTGAATAGTTACCCAATTGCGCCCATAACTGACCGCTGGTAGCCGCTTCAGGTTTTTTGCTGACTAAATTGACGATACCGCCAATAGAACCCTGCCCATACAACACTGAACTTGGGCCCTTCAGAATTTCAATCTGCGATAAGCCAAAAGGCTCGGTGCGCACATTGTTGTAATAACCAAACAAGGATTTCAGACCATCCAAATACTGCACCGGCGACACACCGCGGATCACAGACCAGTCACCGCGGGTATCCAGGCCATAAGGGCCATTGTATAAACCCGACACATAACCCAAGGCATCCTGAACCGTTAGCGCGCCTAAATCCGCAATACGCTCTTCGGTCAGTACAGACACAGACAGCGGAGTTTCAATAATAGGCGTGTCTGACTTCGCACCTGATGCGCTGACATAAGAAATCAAACCACGCTGACTTTTTACCGTGATCACTTCAATTTCTTTTTCATCAACGGCTTTACTGTCATCTGCCAGTACGGTTGCAGAATAACAACTTGTGGCAACAGCCAAAGCGACTAAGGACATTTTGTGGAGTTTAAACAACGACATGGCACTTCCCTCTGAATACAGTGCCTGAATTTTAAATGAAAACAGCTCTCAATTGCAAAGCAATTAAGAACTATTCCTGTTTACAACTACGAAAATAAGCAACCAGCGCATTGGCATGACCATGGCCAAAACCATAGTCGTTTTTCAACCAGGCGACCATTTCCATGTGTTTCAGTTGCTGTTGTGCTTCTATCAGCTGCAGCCAATGAGTAACAGGAAAACCATAATTTTTTTCGATAGAAGGAAAATAGGAAGCCGGACCTTTTACTTTTTCTGCATCAGACATTTGTTCACCTCTTGCGTTGAATACACTGAATAACAGCCATAGTCGTAAAACTCAGCAATAAATCGACAACGTTTTCGGAAATTTTGACCTGATACAACACTTAGCCAGTCAACTGCGGGCTGGCGCCTTCATTCAGCAATAAAAAGCTGATTGGACAGTCTATATGTTTCAGCATCTGGTTCACGATCTCTGGCAGAGTAAAACTTGTTGCGGCTGTATGTGGGACTGTGACCAGAATATCGCAGTTATCGACATTCATGCTCTGGCGCACGTAAAACATAGTGATAGCTTCGAGGTGTTCTGACGTGAGTGCCACCAAAGCAACAAAACTGCGAGGTTTTGTTGTTTCACTTTCCAGATCTTCAGTATAAGAAACACCTTCGATTTCACGACTCAGTGTCATAACCTGCATTTTGTTTAATTGACGAAACCGGAAACTAATCTCAAAAGTTAAATGATTCATCTGTCCTGCTTTTATCTTTACTCTTAGTGCAGTTCTGTATTGCTAGTCAGGAGCCTGGCTGTTCATATGCCGGAATAACACAACCTGCTGTGCTGTGCCTTTTGCCTTATACATAGCCTTATCTGCATGTTTAACAAGAAGGGCCGCAGTTTCGCCGTCAGATGGCGATAACGCAATACCTATACTGATTTTTATATGCAGCGTCTGACCGCTCAAATCGACAGCTTCTGCAACCCGCTGCACTAACTTACCCGCAAGACGCAGCACATCGTTTTCGTGCTTCACTTCCAGCAACAGGCAAACAAATTCATCGCCGCCCCAACGACTCACCATGTCCCCGTCGCGGATAAAGGAGTTTATTCTGTTTGCGACCGTCAGCAACACTCTGTCACCGACATCATGGCCATGACTATCATTGATGTGTTTAAATTTGTCGACATCAATAAACATCACAGCAAGTCCCCATCCCTGCCGTTTGGCCTGAGCCAACCCCTGCTGCAGTGCCTGGTCAAAGGAGGCCCGGTTTGGTAATCCTGTCAAAGCATCGGTAAGCGCCAGCTGTTGTGCCTGCAACCCTGTCACCTGAGCTTGTAATAAATCGTCACGTACTGTGGCTAAATCTGTTTTCATGCTATCGAGTTCGGATTCAATACCCACCCGCACCGCAATTTCATTAGCAAGTTTAATGTTCACCCGGTTCAGATCGTCTGCAGCTTTTGCCACCCTGTTTTCAGCATCTGCATTTTGCGTCAGAGCTATTTTCATCGCCTGAACTGAAGCATTCTCTTGCCTTAAAACATCATTGGCCGAAGAGAGCTCAGTTGCAGCTCGACCAACATCTGCTTTAATTTCCTCATTTTTTTTCAGTACGCCGTCCAGTGACACTTTCTTGGCGACAGCCTTTTTTCCTGGCTCTTTCGATTTTGCTGACATGGCGACCTCTTGATAAAACAACAGAACAACACTTGCCAGCTGCCTTAGAGGGTTGGCAGTGTAACAACCGGGATAGCAGCCACATCTTTAATCACCTGCCGCTGCGGCAAATAAGGCAATAAAATTTCAGTTTCTTTTTTTACTACGCCGTAGCATTCACAGCTCAACGCTTCGAGTTTGTCTCTGTCCAGCACCTTAATCAGGCCACGCGAGTAAGAAATTACGCCCTGCTGCTGCAGCTTTAATGCAGCCTGCGTCACGCCTTCACGGCGCACACCCAGCATATTGCCAATAAACTCTTGTGTCATGGTCAGCTGATTGTGAGATAAGCGGTCCATAGACAATAACAGCCAGCGACACAGCTGCTGGTCAATCGAATGATGCCTGTTACATACAGCCGTCTGTGCTACTTGTGTGATCAGTGCCTGGGTGTAACGCAACATCAATAACAACAGCTGGCCATGGCGGTTAAATTCCTCTTTCACTTTTGGCCTTGGCAGACGGTAAGCATGGCCAGCACTTTGTACTATGGAACGGCTTGGCGTGCCTTGGCCGCCCATAAATAACGAAATGCCTAATAGCCCCTCATTACCCACTACCAAAATTGCCGTAGATGCGCCGTTTTCCATAATGTACTGCAGCGACACTATAGCGTCCGTTGGAAAATACACATGACGCATAGTACGGCCAGACTCGTACATCAAAGAACGCAGCGGCAGCGGCACCAACTCCAGATGCGGAAACAAACGAGCCTGTACATCAGGCGCTAAAGCCGCCAGCAAGTGATTCTGCTGTGGATGCGGTTTGGGTTTTGTTGACATGCAATCCCTCGTAAAGTGGAGTGGTGATTAGGATCCGGCTAAACCGGCTGAAGATACTGCGTACTTCAAAACAACTTCTGTGCGATACCGCACACAAGATTAACTTCACTCTACAAAGCACCACTTCAGAAAACAGTTGTGATCTCATTGCAGCAAAGATGGAACAGAGATGTTGTAAGTTAAGCGATAGCTAAAAAGCCTTCCGCCTTTTCACTTACGGAAATAAGACATTATCGATAAACAAGGCCCGGGCAGGAGAAGGGCTAAGAAATGAATAACAGCGGCTAACATAGCACATTAATCGGCCAGTGCTGTTTATAAAGCACAGGCCTGAGAGTTATAGCTCTGCTTCAGAGCATCACTTTGCTAAGACTCAATCCCCGGCACTGAACACCGTCTGGTTCTGGCAGGTTAAACCTCAGCAGAAAACAGCCTCTACCTTACTGTTGATAACCAGGCAGCAAGCAAAGGCACAAGCAATAAAGCAGCGCTTTGACCATACAATTTATACAGTGACCAGACCTCAAGGCTCACCATTGGATGCACTGCAAGTGCGGCCAAAGCCAGAGCGATAAACAACAGGATCAACACAAGATTAAATCTGCGCCAGACAGCTGCACCCAATTGCAGCCGCTTACCGAAAAAAACAAAAGTTAAGCCGTTATTTTCTATCCATGTCGCCAACAGAAAAAATAAGGCAACCAGACTCCAGAAAGCGGTTGGCCACAAAGCTGTAGCCTGCACCAGCCTGGTCATCAAACCCAACTGGTCATTTAGCCAAGCCATTGTGGGCAACAGCAACAGCATTAACAGCAAGTATCGCCAATACAGAGCCCAGATTTCAGTGGCCACTGCATAAAACGGCGATTTGCCTGTGTGTTTGCTTCGATTCACAGTTTGTTGTGAAAAAATGACTGTCACTCACCCAGTTTACTGTAACGGCGGATCACTGATACTTTGCCATTTTCAAGCTCCAGCACGTCAAGGACGGTTTTGGCATAACTAAACTCTGAGCCGTCAGCTCGTTTTCCCTTCGCTGAAAACTTATGTTTAATAGCCACTGCATTGTAGCCAAATTCATAGCTGATCAGCTCAGCTTTATAGTCAGTATGCGCACCTAAGTAATGAGTCATACCTTTACGCATCAATGCCTTGCCATCAGGTTCACGCGAATCATCTGGCGCATTAGGCAAATGTTGATTACCTACATCGTCGGTCAAAAAAGACAAGTAATGCTCCAGATCCTCTTTGCTTG
The DNA here is from genome assembly GCA_018815765.1 of Gammaproteobacteria bacterium. GTDB lineage: Bacteria > Pseudomonadota > Gammaproteobacteria > Enterobacterales > Alteromonadaceae > Pararheinheimera. Next base: position 9,172 of record JAHIWM010000286.1, read on the forward strand.
CATCAGGTTGTTGAGTGGCAACCTCCGCCTGATAATAGGCCTTCACAAAGGCATCGTAATCAAAGCTGTCTGCTGCTACCTGAGCATGATAAATCGCAATAAAGCTAACCAAGGCTAACACTAACTTTTTCATCTAAGTTCCCTTTATTAATTATTCTTTAAAAGCCTACAGCAGATTTTTAATCTGCCAGAGTTGTCACCATCACTAACACATCTATCCCCTTAGATCCAACTCTTGCCAATGGTACAAAACCATGACGGACATAAAGGCCACCCGTTAAATCTTCAGTTTGTAAATACAGTTGTTTTATTCCAGCTGCGCGGGCGCGGCTAAGCGCTTCGTTTACCAAAGCTGAGGCCACACCATAACCACGGGCTTGCGAGGTGACATAGACTCCACCAAGCCAAAATTCATAATCAGGATAGGCCTCCATTTCGCGAATTTTAAGCTCAGCAGCTCCCACCAGTTCCTTGTCGAGTTTGGCGAGGATAAGCATGGGCGCATTATTTCTGTTTATTGCGGCCGAGACTTTAGTCAGCACCTGTTCTTTGGTGTAACGCCCGGTCGCACGGCACCACTGCTCAAAATACCAGGACGCCACTGTCTCTGCCGCAGAGGGCTCATCTGCAAGTAATAAAAATTCCATACCACCTCATCACACTCAATGACATCAAATAACTGGTCACGCACCGTATCAACTGATTATGTGCCAACATTAGCGTGGTATTTTGCTTCAAAATCGCTCACAGTGATCGAGGTATATTTTTCAATAAACGCAACGAGAGTATCTGGATGATTAAATGTATTGGCAAAAGACTCGTCTTTGTCGTTGTTTGTACGTGAAATTTTTACAGAGTAGCTATCGGCATTTTTAGACACTGTGACCGTCGTTTTGTCTGCTCCGTTCGTTTTATCAACAACCAACACAGGCTCATAACCCAGCAAGGTATCCAGTAAAGCTGCTTTGATATGGTCTTTATCATTCAACCAGATAGCACTATCGGCTTTGCCATACTGATACAAAGCATAAATAACAGGAAGGCTAAGCAGGGTCGCCAACATGACTTCGATTGATTTGGCCCATTCGGACCAAAAGGCGCTAACCAGCTGTATGATTGTGGCAATAGATATCAGGTAAAATAACCGCCGCCAGACGACAGCACTCCAGATAGCCTTTTGCAATGCATAACCAAAAAATCCCAGTAAATAAAGCATCGAAAGCAAGGTACTGATGAGATTGGAGACTGAAAACTGTCCCACTAGCATACTGCCGTAGACACTGAACGCAATAAGCAGTAAATAGACAATACCGTAGCTGATGAACGCAATTTTCTTCACTTAAAACTCCTTCAATATAACGTTTTCAACCATCGCCATGGGTTATTAGTCTTTATACAACTTGGCTGCTAGTGAGTTGATTTCTCTATCAATAATTGCAGTTCACTCAGCACCAGATCCGGTTCATCAAATTGTACATAGTGGCCGCTTTTTTTAGTTAATACAGCCCTGCCTTGCGGAAAAGTTGTTGCCCATTGCTGCCACATCTCACCCCACATACGGCGGGCCTGATCGGAAAAAAATAGATTGGCAGGCTTTTTATGGGTTTTGACAG
>JAHIWM010000287.1 GCA_018815765.1 Gammaproteobacteria bacterium
AAGCCGTAGAAAGCAAAACGTTCCCACATTTCTGTGAAAAAGCAGACATAAAGGCCAACAGGATGGCCCAACAGCTGTCGCTGTACAGGAAGAGTTGTAGTAGTCATAAGGGATCCGCGGATTCTGTAGTTATTAGTTATGTATTTATATACCCCTAGTCATTGGTGTTGCCGTGCCGCACCAGGTACAAGAGATAAAAACGGCCTTATTAAAGCTGTTGCCAGCCGACTCAGCAAGCTTTTCCTGCCTGCTATTGGGCAAAGCAAGCGGTGAAATTCACTATTAAATAGTGATTTTTACTGTTCAACTTCCAAGAAAAAAACCTATATCACTGATTTATATGGAAATTAAAACTGGCCCTGATCTTGTAATCCTTTTGGCATAAGTGAAAAAAGGAGAACGACCATGGGTGTTTTACGACTGATATTTAATCTGTTTTGGTTTGTGATGGGTGGTTTTTTAATGGGGCTGGCCTGGTGGTGTATTGGCTTGTTGTGTTTTTTAAGTATTGTATTTATTCCGTTTGGCCGCGCTTGTTTTGTCATTGGTGAAATGGCGTTCTGGCCTTTTGGCAACGAGCATGTCAATCGCGAACGTTTAAACCGTATTTCCGATATAGGCACTGGCCCGCTGGGTTTTATTGGTAATGTGATTTGGTTTGTATTTGCGGGGTTTTGGCTGGCGTTGGGTCATTTGTTCCATGCCGTGGCTTGTTTTATCACCATCATTGGCATTCCATTTGGCTTAGCTCACTTAAAACTCGCGACTTTAAGTCTGGCACCTATAGGCCGCACAGTGGTCAATAAAGCCTACTAACTAAAATGGGGTCAGATCACATTGTTAACTGTTAACAATGTGATCTGACCCCAATTTTAAGGATTCCTGTTGCTGTAGCCAGGCTTTTTGCTCTGCACGGTAATAATCCCAGACACAAGGGCAACAGCTGCCGCTGCCACAACAATCGCTGCTTTCTGGTGCTACAGGTTCTTCGGTGGGGATACGCAGCCGAATACCGTCAATAGTGGTAAACATAAAAAACTCCGGCAAAAAATGCGGCGGCATTGTAGCATTGTGTTTTCATATTCAGCCACCGATGTGCTTTTAAACCAGAGATTTGATGCAGCAACAAAGCCCTTCTAAACAACAAAAAATCTGGCAAACGGTATTACAAATTCCGGCCGGAAAAATTGCCAGCTATGGTCAGATAGCCGATTTGGCAGGTTTGCCCGGCCGTGCCCGTCTGGTGGGGAAAACTTTGGGTTTAGCGCCAGATGAGCTGCAACTGCCCTGGTACAGAGTGATGCGCTCTGGCGGTCAACTGGCTTTTGCTGCAGGTACACCCCAGGCTTTAGCACAACAACAATTGCTATTGGCCGAAGGTGTGATAGTGCGTAATGGCCGGGTGGCCAAAGACTTTTGGTGGCAACCCGATTTATCAGAACTGCTATTTAAACTGCAGTATTAGCAGCCCATGACTAAGAGCCAGCATTTTAATAATGCTTTAGCGACCAGACAACTTCATTTAATGAGAGGCCAATTCCTGAAAAAACGCGGGGTTTGCCTGAATAGTAGCTAATACCTTTGCTGCTAGTCCAGTTGGGTTTCGTCGTTTTGCCTCCCAACTTTTGATTGTCTCAACGCTGGTTCCAAGCGCCTTTGCCATTTCGCGCTGGGACACATTCAGTTGCTCCCGGATCGCTTTAACATCAGCGATCTCATAGCGGGTAACACGTTCAGCAGCTTTAATACCATTCTTAATATCAACTGCTTCTTCCAAAGAGGCTTTTAACTCGTCAAAAAAACTCATGTTGCACCTCATCTTTCAATAGTTTGGTCAGTTTCTTCAGTTCGGCTTTTTCTACATCAGTCAGATTGTCTTTGGTGTTTTTTGCGTAGGCCATCACAAGATAGATAACCTCCTCTGTAGCAAGAAAATAAATGACTCTGGCGCCGCCGCTTTTCCCCTGCAAGCCAGTCGCCATCCTTATTTTCCTTAAGCCACCTGTTTTCTGTATCAAATCACCTTTATCTGGAAACTCAATGAGCTCCTTCTGAAGTTCTTTTAGTTCATCATCAGTTGCGAGCAGCTTTATCTGCCGGGTAAAGATTAGAGTTTCAATAAATTCTATTGCATGACTCACTGCAACACTCTCTATTAGGAGCTACATAGTATTCTATATAGAGTACTATGTACACCCGTCAAGTTTATGCTGCTCTATCCGTTATTAAATAACTCTGCAGCACATAATGAACAAAAACAAACAGTACAGCAGCAGTTTCAGGTGCTATCGGGATAAGCTAAACCTACCCAGCAGTACAGTATTTTGTTGGCGTTGATACCAGTCATTGCCGACCAGTTCCAGCTCGTCAATCAGGCAAGTACCAAAATCAACTGAAGTTAAAGCTTTGATTTTCTGCAAGAACAGCTCCGGATTTGCAGGCTGTTGGCTAAAACGTAACACTGTCATATGAGCGGTTTGGATAGCATAACGCTGATCAATCGAATGCTGCAAAGTCGATTGGCCAAAGGCAGAACGCAGCTGTTCTCTTAACTGGTTTAACTCTTGATCATCAAAAAAGCCCTGCACCAGCACACAAGAAGGCGATGCGGTGATCCCGTGAAAATGCAGACGGAATGGACCTGTGTTTTTAATCACTTGTTGTACCAATTCCACATAAGCCGCTGTATCTATTTGCGATAAAGCAAAGCCTGAATAGCAGGAAATCAGTGACAAGACCGTCAGATGCAAATCCGTCGCCGGATAATAATACTGCGCTGGTTCGAACTGCATCAACTCTGCGAGACTGTGCTGGATTTGTTGTTTTACCTGCTCTGAAGGACGGGCTAATAAAGTGACGCCATAACGGCGGTCATCTTTAGCAGTTAACAGAGGGTCAGTCTCAAACTGATGTTGTTCAAACTTGCGTAAAGACTGCAGCCATAAAGCCTGATAGTGTTGCTGCAGTTGCTGCTTAGCCATCATCAGCGGATTAAGTAAAAGCTTTGGAGCGCAATAACCAGCGCAGTGGGAGTTGGGACACCAGCATACCTAGTAACATTAGGCCACAGCCTGTCAGCGCCCTGCTACTTAACTCTTCACCTAACATCAAGACACCACCTATAGCTGCAAAAACGGTTTCTAAACTTAAGATAATGGCAGCATGGGCCGGATGGGCATGCTTTTGTGCCATCACCTGCAAAGTGTAAGCAATACCGACAGACACCACACCAGCATAAAGCACTGACTTCCAGGCCAATAATGCATTAGTGACTGTAGGTGTTTCAATGCTAAAAGCCACTACCATGCTCAAGGCTCCACAGACAACAAATTGCAGACAAGCCAATAAAATGGGCGGTACTTTTTTGCTGTAGTGATCAATAGTCAGTAAATGCGCAGCCCAGAAAAATGCACCTATCAGCTGCAATAAATCGCCGAAATTTACTGAAAAGTTGTCACCCACACTCAATATATACAAACCAGAGACAGCGATAGCGCAGCCTAGCCAGATATTGCCACTGATTTTATGCTTCAGGAATATCCCCAACAGCGGCACCAGCACTATATAAAGCCCGGTAATAAAACCTGCATTGGCGGCTGTAGTGTATAACAGCCCGACTTGCTGCAGTGATGCGGCAATAAAAAGCAGAACTCCAACAGGTAAACCAGCCCAAAGCAGCAGCTTCCAGTCCACATCTTGTAATTTGCCCTGATGCTGATACCAGCAGATCAAGGGCAATAAACTAAAAGCCCCGATAAAAAAACGTAGGCCATTAAAGGAATAAGGCCCTAAATGGTCCATGCCCAAACGCTGAGCAACAAAACCTAAACCCCAGATCGCAGCGGCCAGTAATAACATCAGATTGGCTTTCATGCTCGACTCCCTGAAAAAGCCTATTGAAATTTTGTGTTGTAAAACAATGGATTAAAACGCATCGCCATCGCCATCAAAAGCACTGCAATAGCGGCTAATAATAACCAGCTGATGCTAAAGCTTTGGCTAAAGTCACGGATAAAACCAGCAATCAGCGGTGAAAAAGCGGCCAGCGTATAACCTATACCCTGCACAAAAGCCGTCAGACTGGCGGCTGAAGAAGGCTGATGCTGATGATCCATAGACACAATTAAAGATAAAGGAAATAAACCACCAATACCTAAACCTAAAAGTGAAGCCCAAACTAAACCCAGCGCAGGTGCAGCCACTAAACCAGCAAAACCTGTCGCCATCAGCACCAGTAAAACCAGCATCACAGGACGACGATCAGCTTTACGACTGGCAAGCCAAGGGCTGATAAAACCAGACACCACTTCCATACAAAGCAATAAACCCAGCAGCAAACCACTTTTTTGTTCACTCCAGCCCTGCTCCACATAATAGGCAGGTAACCAAGCCAGCACACAGGTAAAAGCACAAGTGACCAGACCAAAAAACATCGCTAAGGTCCAGGCTCTGCCGTATTTACGAAAGCTCAGAGGCTTTTGTTGCGACTGCACCACAGGCAAGTTTTGAATAGCGTTTTTTTGCGAAAACCACAACACCAAAGCCACTACAGATAAAACTACCCAACCGGATAATGCCAACCGCCAGCTTTGTGCCCAGTCGGCCCAAAACGCCGCTAAAGAGGCAGTTAAAGCAGCACCAGCAATAATAGCGGATATATACCAGCCCATGACTAAAGGTGCTTTGGTGCTGAATTTTTGTTTAATCACCCCTGGCACCACAGCCTGCACCAT
>JAHIWM010000031.1 GCA_018815765.1 Gammaproteobacteria bacterium
AGCGCAGAGCTTACTGGGTAAATCCTTGTTGCAGCAATAGCTTTTTTTAGTAAAAGCTGTTGATTGGAAAACAAAAATTAGCGCTGTTTTGCCAATCAAATTCAGCTACCATAAATCTTCATTCTGTCAGCCTCGACTGCATGGGGCTTTCCTGTACCAACTCTAATTCCAACTGAGGATTGTATGCGTCGTTTTTCCGTTGCTTTGCTTTGTTTATTCAGTGGTTTTGCTGTGGCCAAACCCGGTGAACTGGTATTTTCCAGCGACTTTGAACAGGACGCCCACCAGTGGAATATTCTCGCCGGTTGCCAGCGTAGCTCTGAAATGGCCCGCACTGGCACAAGCGCATTATTTTGTCAGGACGGCAGCAGCTCTTTAGTCAGCCGTTATCCGGTGTCTGAATTAGGTTTACTGGAGTTTTGGGTGAAACCTCAGTCAGCTTTTGCCAGTTACCGTATTAATATTTTAACCTCTTCTTCTGTCGCTTTGGATGCGCAGTGGCAGCAGGTTGGCCTGATTGAAGCGCCTGCCGGCACTGAAGCCTATATGGCGCATCGTGTATCTATTGACGATCCGGGCCGCAAATACCTGAGGTTAGATATAGAAACGTTGCACGGTGGTGTAGCGCTGGATGATGTGGTACTGGACAGAATATTGCTTGATACAGCGCTGCAGAAAAATGAGCAAAAAATTATCAGCGGTATTTTGGATAAGCTGCAAACCAATAAAAACTACGAGCTGCAAAGCGAGTCGTTCCGCACTATAGGTAAAAACTATGCGGCGCAGCTGGAAAGCCAGCGCCAGTATCTGGAATATGCCAACGCTATTTATTCAACCATCACCTTTGCGCTGGCAAGTTCTGAGCGCAATAAAATGTCGAACCCTATGGCTTATTCGTCTTTCCGTACTATTTTGGCCGACACTAAAAGAGTGGCTTCGCCTTTGCAGCAAGCCAGATTGAATTCGATGGTTAAACCTTTTGGAGACTTAACAACTGCCACTTTAACAGTGGTCAGCGGTGGTTTGTATGCCGCTTTTGCCGAGCCTTTTAAGTCCTTTCTGGCGACAGCTTTTGATAAATCCAATTATGAGAACGCTGATTTAAACCGTAAAGACCGTAAGTTTGCCGAGGAAAATGGTTTAAAAATTTACGAGCAGGCCGAGAAGTTTTTAACCGAGCTGGAACGTGAACTGGTGCAGGTGTCGACGCTGGAAAATGACTTACAGAACATGCTGAAAAATGTCGAAGTATTCCGCAAAGATTTAGATAAACACCTGCGTGATTATATTCAGCACGCTGGCCTTGCCCGCACTCAGGAAAATTACAGCCGGGTGATGAGTAAAGAAGAATCCATACGCGCTCTTGTGATCACTGAAGTGAGTGAAAACGTAACGAATAAAGCTCAGGGTTATCTGGCTGCCAATGACAATACCCAGCTGATCCAGTACATGTTAAAAACCTCAGAAGAGCTCGAAGGCATGCAAGAATTTAAAGAACGCTTTAACCAAATTACCTCGTCGGCTATTACCTTTTACGACAGATTTGAGCGATCAGTGGCTCCGGATCAAAACCCCTTTACTGACGCCAAAGATAAAGCGGCCTGGGAGCAACACGCCCAAAAGGCCCGCAACTATATCAAGCAGTCAAAAGAAGCTTTTGCTAAAGCCTATATGTAAGGGAGCAACAAACGAAAGGAACCAGTCAAAACACTTCAGCTTTGACTGGTTTGAGAACACAAGGTTACTTAGCGGTGCGCGGCTTAGCTTTAGGTTTGGCCTTTGGCTTCACTTTATTTGAACTGTCTAAATCAATAGAGGTTTCGCTGGCTTTGTTAGAACGGCCTGACAACACTTTGCGCGAAATACTTTTTAACAACGATTCCCTGTTGCTCACTTCAAAACCTGGCGTGACTATACGTTTGACCGTACTGCCAATCAGCTTTTGAATACGCTCTAAGGTTTGCTCTTCTTCACGACTGACAAATGAAATCGCGTTGCCTGTAGCCCCTGCACGGCCGGTACGACCGATACGGTGCACATAATCTTCCGGCAGATACGGCAGGTTAAAGTTAACTACATAATCCAGGCCTTGAATATCAAGACCACGGGCAGCTACTTCAGTCGCAATCAATACCTGTAACTTAGCAGATTTAAAATCAGCGATAGCGCGACGTCGTGCGCCCTGACTTTTATCGCCATGACAGACTGCTGCCTCAATTTTCCTCATTTGCAAGCCAGCTAATAAGCGGTCCGCCTGCTCTTTAGTACTGGTAAATACCAATACCTGGAACCAGTTTTTTTCCGCCAGCAGCTGCTCAAACAATTCGATTTTGCGACTTTCTTCAACCGGATACACCACATGGTTGACGGTGTCCGCTGTGCTATTGGTTTTTGCCACCCGGATTTGCTGGTGATTTTTCAGAATTTTATGCGACAGTTCATTTACAGCCGGTGAGGTTGTCGCCGAGAACAACATGGTTTGGCGGTTAGTCGCCGTCATCTGCATTAACTTGGTCACGTCTGTAACAAAACCCATATCGAGCATACGGTCTGCTTCGTCCAGCACCACAAACTCAACATCACTTAAGATCACATTGCCAAGGGCCATATGCTCTATCAACCGGCCTGGCGTGCTGATCAGAATATCCACACCAGCTTTTAATTTATTGGCCTGACCGCCCATTTTCACGCCACCATAAAGTGCCGTCACTTTGACAGGCACAAACTTGGCATAAGCAGAAATGGCTTCTGCGATTTGCTCAGCTAATTCGCGGGTTGGAGTCAGGATCAAGGCTCGTGGCCGCTGCGCTACTGTATCTTTCGGTTTATCCAGCATGCGTTGTAATACAGGAATAGCAAAAGCAGCAGTTTTACCTGTGCCGGTTTGCGCTGTAACTTGTAAATCTTTACCACGACGCGCAGGCACAATGGCCTGTTCTTGTACCGGGGTCATATCACTGTAGCCACATTCTACAAGGGCGCGGAGTAAATCCGGGGCTAAATCTAAAGATGAAAATTGCATAAGAGTTCCTCTGTAGAATAGCTACAGTAAAAAATGAGGGCAGAATATACAGTATTTTAGCGGTAGAAGAGACAATTCTTTGTCATTGAATGAATTTTACGCAGTTTTTCTGTAATTTTAGGCGCCGGGGTCAGGTCGCTTTCAGTTAAAAAGTGAAATGCTCATCTGCTGCGACAAGCATCCTGAGTATTAACCTTCGTCAGCTTCGTCGATGTCAAAACCAAGTTCACGTGGCTTATGTTTGCATGCTCTGGCAAGAATCTCTACATAGAAGCTCTCCAGCTCTTGTGCCACAGCAGCATCAATATGTTTGTTGATTTCAGAAGTAAAAATCTTTTCTGCGACATCTACTGAAGCACCAAAGCGACAGTCAAAAGTCCAGTAATCCATACCAACAGGTAAGCTCTTGCGACGCTCTCTGTTCAGGTACTTTTTAATATCATACTTAATGGAATCCACCAAACGAGCAGGTTGCAGCTTAGGGTGGGTTAAAGCAATTGTCTTTTTCATCAAAATTCCTGCGGATATACACTGGTACAAGCTTATAAGCGCGCATTCTACATGGATGAGCACAAGACTGCTATTTTCTGGCAAAATTTAACGGCAAAGGGCCCTACTTCCAGTATTCAATAATTTTAGTCACTTTGTTTTCACGAAACTCAAACACCGCCAGATGATTTTTTACCACACCTTTATGCTTTTCCTGCCGCTCTACTGCGACAGCGTTATACCCTGGAATTTGGCTGAGAATACGATAACGTGGTTCGGTTTTATCATACTTCCCCATAGCTAACAGCCGCAGTGTATTGGTATAGAGTTGTTCTTTGCTGTAGTTGCCGCCATAAGCATCGTGGCGGTAAACAAAATCATCGCTATACAATGCAAAAAGTTTATCTACATCGGTTTGGGTAGAACCTTTTAACATCACCTGATTTTGCGCAGCGGTTATTTCAACGACCCTGGCTTTTAGCTCTTCAGCAGATAATACGTTCAGCTCCGCTGCACCAGCACTTGCCGTTAATAAAAAGCATAAAGCCGTAAACCACAATTTTGTCATGTTTCTTCCTTGTTATTCAGCTGACTACAACCTATTGCTGACCTATGCAGCACGTCACTACAACTATAGCTGGGACCAAAGAAGGAAGAATTGGGACAAGAGGTTATTGAGGTCTGTTTAATGTCGGAATATCTGTCGCGGTTTATATAAATACGATAACCGATATTCCTGTCGCTTAAATAAATCAGGTGCATCAGCCGAAGAAACGACTGAGGCACCTGTGATTTAGCTAACTAGCGTAGGACTGCTATCAGCACGCGGCTTATTGGCTAACGCTACGTTTCAACGCCCGCATTTCATCATGGCATTCCTGCATGGTTGCCATAGACTGCAGCAATGCAGCTTCATACTGCGGCGGCTGGTTATCTTTCAGCGCAATACGCAGTTCTTCCAGCGTTTTGTCTTCAACCTCTTCCAGCTGGCTGATATAGGCATGATCAGTATCTGAAGATATAGCGCCTATTACTTTGGTGTAGACTTTTCTGACTTCAACAGAAAAAGCCGAGCCTTCTTCGCGTTTACCGTCTTCCAGCACGGCAAATGGTTGTAAACGCTCTTTTACCATGCGTCGTGCATTAAGCATGCGGTCAAACAGCTGCACCAGTCGTTGATCGCGTACTTGTTGTTTCGCATCGCTGTAAAATTCAATGCCGCTGTTTAATACCTGAATAATATCGGCAGCATGATTCACTTGCGGGGTATTTAACTGTGCCATAGTAAGGTTCTCCTTGATAAGTAAAAGGTTAACGGTGACCTGATGGTCAACCGTGGATGAACTCGTCCGGGCAACAGGACAACTTAAGAGGTGCAGATTGCAGGCCAGACTGTAAAACAAGCAGGAAATCGCTGAAATAACAAACTTAAACGTCTGAATTCATTTGGTTAAATAATTAGCTAACCAGATCAGCGCAACAAGGAACGCAGCCATCGGGTTTTATGGCTAGTGGAATTAATTTCACACTTTTGCGCCCATGCAGGTAACTTTTACCTCTGTATTGTTTGGCCGGTGTTGGTTAGCTAAACAGGAGGACAACTTAGAGTTAATGACCCACAGCCTTAGAAAACACCTGCATAATCACCACGCCAGCGATAATCAGGGCAATGCCTATTAGAGCTGGCAGATCGAGTTTTTGGCCGAATAAAAACCAGGAGATGGTGGTGATCAGCACTATACCAACACCTGACCAAACGGCATAAGCTATGCCTATAGGGATGACTTTTAAGGTAAGCGACAGGAAATAAAAAGCGACAGCAAAACCCAGAACGACCAGCACTGATGGCCAGAATTTGCTGAAGCCTTCGCTGGCTTTGAGGGATGAGGTAGCGATAGTTTCAGCCACTATGGCTGTTGCTAAAAATAACCAGTGTTTCATGGCTGTTATCCTTTCATAGTTTGATCGGCTGACATTTCCGTACTGATTAAATTCTGATACATCTGTGCCAGCAACTCTGACATTTGCTGTTGTTGATCGGCTGTTAAGCCTGTCAGCATTTTGCCAGCTATTTGGCGTTTTTTTGTTTTTAACTGCGCTGCCAGCTGCTGGCCTTGTTCAGACAAGAGCAACAACTGACGCCTGCCATCGGCCGGATCGGTCTGGCGTTGCACTAAGGCCGATTGCTGTAAGTCGTTTAACAGTCGGGTAATTTGCGCTTTGTCTCGTCTTAACAATTCTGAAAGCTGCTGCGCTGTGGTGGCTGATGTTCGTGCGATCATCAGTAGCAAGCGGCCGTGCATGGCGGTTAAACCAGGCAATTCAGGCCCTAATTGCTGAAAAAACTGGCCTCTCAATTCAGCCGTTAGTTGTTGCAGTTGGTCCAATAAATCCTGTTTTTGCTCCATACTCACCTATATAGTTGACTTTATCTACTAAAACAACAATACTAATTAAGTTGATTATATCAACCAATTTACCATTCACCAACTATTCAACCCAGGAAGTATTTATGTCGGATTTACACAACTGCCCTACCTGCAATGCCAGAGCAAGACAAGTCAGAGATGCGGATTCAGGAGAGTTCAGGCTCAAAGCCATACAGGATGATGAAGCAGCAGCCAAAATCACTCAGCTCAAGCAGTTATTGGAGAAAGAGAAAAGCCGCAATCAGCAGTTAAAAGCTAAACTTGCCCTACTCAGTTCAACTGACTGAACTGTTTTATTTCATAGTTACAACATCGTAAGCCAGCAGTTGTGGCACACGTTGCTGCAGCTGGGTTTCGATTTGATCCAGCTCGGTCAGTCGCTGGCAAAACAATACAGACTTTTGTTCCAACTCATCAGCTTTTAAATCCAGGCCAGTGTTAATTTTGGTCAGTAATTCATCGGCCGGTTGCCAGTTTTGGCTTTCAGTGCGCTCAAAGTTATCTTCACTTTGGCGCAGTGCATCACGTAATGCATCCCATACCGCACCTACAGTGTATTTGGCCAAGTCTTTAAGCTGGGTTTTTAACTCGCCATGTAAAAAAGCATCCAGCTCGTTCAGACTTTGTGGTGCCAGATAAAAATGCTCGCCACTTCGGACAAAACGGGACGTAAGCTGATAAGTAGTTTCACGGATCAACGCCTGCCATTCTTGCTGCTGCGCGCTATTGCCAATACCCACCAGCATATTTTCAATGGCGGTCAGGCCAAGTTCCACGCTATCTACCGCAATACTGACCAGCTCAGGCACAAACTTACGCAGACCTTGTGCATACTGACGCACCAGCTCCTGCTCTGCAGGGTTTAAGGTGATCCACTCGCCACGAATAAATAAGTCCTGATCATTGTTAATCTGAAATACAGTACGGTTGGTGTTTTGAATGCGAATTTGTTGTGGGGAAATCAAAATACCATGGCGAAATGCCATATTGCATTCGGTCGAAAAGCTCGGCCAGCTGCAAAACATAAGTAACAGGATCGGAATAAAACGCAAGATATCAACTCTCATTCGGGACAATGCTCAGGGCAGTTGAGGCTAGCTTAGGTGAAAAACATCATCAGATCATCAGGAAGTAACGCATTGCTGTGGTCTTTCATCGAAAAGACCACAGGACAAGCCGTTTTACTCGTCGCTAAACCTTACTAAGCGCACGTACAGGCGGATAATTTTTTCTTTGGAATTGTTTTTACCACTATACATGGCAATGGCCCAGCCGCGTTCGGGCTGATTGACCACTGTAGTACCAGTCCACATATTCTCACTGTTGCTGGCCGGAAAAGCAGTCAGATTGATAGCTGGATCAACACAACTGCGCTCGACCAAGGTCAGTACTTCTTTGGCATTAGGTAAACGCCAGGTGCTGTAGCCAGCCAATGTAGTACGTTTGGATTCTAACAATGCTTCAGACCAATCCAGTTGCTGCGCTGTGCCGGTACAACTGTTGCTGGAGCTATCCCAGCTTTGCCCGACCAGACAACGCGACCACATTAATTTGGTGGTTTTATCCAGCACAGTGCCATCTGCATTCAGCTGAAAATTAGCTAAAGGTTTGGTCACTGTGATATCGCCGTAACAGACTTGCGCCGCGTGAACAGGCAACACCACCATCAGTATGAATAGAAGATACTTTGACATAAAATTCCTTTATGGCGAGCGCACCAAACGCACATAACCTAATTGAGTTTGTTGTTTTGGCAGGGTGTTGTCATTACCGTTGCGGATATCAAATACCCAGGCAGAAATACCACCGCCACCTTCAGCACTGCTTTGGCTGGTCCAATAGAACAGATTGTTCTGTACTGCATAATCAGGTTCAAAACGGAAAAATGCCGGGTCAAGTAAATGAGTCTGTCCCACTCTGCCAAAGTCCGCGATAGACATCAGCTCTTCTATGGTAGGCAAACGCCAGTTCGCACCACCACAATAGGCAGTTTCATTCACCTCTTCCACATAGACTTCCAAGCCACAGTTTTCGCTGCTTGGGCAAGTACTGGAAGCTGCCGCAGGAACTCCGGCTTCGTCACCATTACCTGCATTGGTGTTTACAAAACTATATCTGTTGTTGGCTGCTCTTAATGTGCTGGCCGGAGGTGCCGCTATCACGGGTTCTTTTAACTCCCAGATCAGCCCTGTGACATTGTCACGCACGCAGGAAAAATCATTTGCTGTGTCGGCCAATTCGTCACCGAATTGATCCAGCTTGGTAAAATCAAACGCCTTTTCACCCTTGCCAATTTTGCGTAGATACTGCACAACGCTGTCGCGTCCGCCATCCCCATCCTGACGTGGATAGTTGTTATCGTTGCATGGGATCACACCAGAAATATCGTAGCAGTTCACCACACCTGTATCGGGTAAATCACCCAGTACCGCATTACTGACGGTAACCAGCATAGTGTCTGTGGCCGTTTGGTTGTTACTGTCAGTGACAGTGAGCTGTAACTCCAGTTGACTAGTACCTGAAATATCCGGAGCGATAAAAGAAGCCTGGCAGGAGGTTGGGTTAACCAGAACCAGAGCCTGACCTTTTAATTGACTCCAGCGGCAGCTATAACTGCCCGTTACTGTGCGTGTTCCTCTGCCGTCTAACTGTACTTCGGCGAATTCGCGCACCTGCTGGTCCGCTCCGGCGTCGGCAATAATTTGCTGTGTACTGGCGCGCACTGGCACTTTAATACTGCTTTGTCCTGTTGCGCCTTCATCATCTGTAATAGCCAGCGCCAATTCAACATCGGTTTGACTGGCAACTAGCGGAGCAATAAAACTAACGGTGGTCGTGTTGACCCCGGTTAAGGTTACGGCAGGGCCAGAAGTCTGAGTCCACTGATAAGTGGCAATGCTGCCATCCGCATCTAAATCATAAGAAGAAGCTGCACTTACAGTGACTGTTAGCCCTTGTGCAACAGGCAATATGGCAGGTTGAGTAATTTGTAATACAGCCACAGGAGCCTGGTTTTTAGCCACAATCAGTACCTGTACTTCATCCGTTAAGTTCTGTCCTGTTGGTGTGGTGTAGGTAACCTGGAACACTAAAATGGTCTCAGCTTTGACCAATGGGGCTGTTAAAGTTACAGAGGCTGTGCTGGCCGGAATACCTGTAATGGCAGCACCAGACAATTGACGCCATGCGAAAGTACCGCCAGCTGGATCCCCCAGAGCAGTCAGGGTAAAACTGTCACTTTCGTTAACACTTTGATCGACACCTGCGTTGACACTCGATGCCGTAGCGCCGGAGTCAGAGTCTCCGCCGCCACCGCCGCATCCCCACAGACAGGCATTAAGCAAAAGTAAAATAAACCACTGTTGTGTTCGGATCATTGTTTTTATTCCACCACATGCTGTTGTGACGCTGCCGATCAGCGTCAGTGGCAACAACTATTTGACGTCAGAAATAACTCATGGAAAATAAAGCAAAAGACAGGCCAGTTTTACACTGGAAAAATGGCACAGACAGCGTAATCAACTCTGTCTGTTACAGGGATTCCACCACTACGCCTTGTTCAGACAATCGGATACGGGACGCACCGTATTCTTTTTTAGTTTTTAATATCTCGTTGCCAAAACTGGTTTCCACACCGGCAAAAAGTTGCTGTGTCACTTCGATGCAAACCGACAGCAATAACTGCCGTCTTTGTTCTTCCAGCTGTTTGATATCAGCAATAAAAGCCGAAG
Source organism: Gammaproteobacteria bacterium (assembly GCA_018815765.1). Lineage (GTDB taxonomy): Bacteria > Pseudomonadota > Gammaproteobacteria > Enterobacterales > Alteromonadaceae > Pararheinheimera. The sequence goes on from JAHIWM010000031.1 coordinate 9,672, forward strand.
CTATGCTGCGATGCTCTTCAAACTCTTCCACCATGGCAGCCATTTGCTCCTGCACTGCCGGAGATTTTTCCATCTGTTTGAGTTGATCCACATGCTGCTTCACCAACTCCATCTCGGCTTTTAAGCCAACTAAGCTGGTACGTAACACATTTTGTTTTTCAATCAGAGGGTCCATTTGCTTGTTCAGTACAATTTGCAACAAGCTACCGGACGGCGCACCAAGATTGCCACAACGTAAACCGTTACCAAGATAATAACGGCCACCCACTATCTTGCCGTTGGCTTTTTCCTCAGTACCAGCGATTACGGAGTCCGCTTCAACCTGGCAATGTAATAACTGCTTTGACACGGTAAGACGGCCTTCGCATTTGATACTGGCGTATTGGGCTAAAGTACACTGCACATGGCCTTTTGCACGAACCGCAGTGCTGAGCTCGGTATACTCTCCTACTTCGCCCACCTGATGACCAATAATGGCACCACCTATAGTGACATCACCACCAGATTCAATCAGGTCTCCTTCAAAAATGCCCTTAACAAATACATTACCACCGGCAATAACTTTCATCGCCTCTGCCACATCGCCATTAATAACAACAGCACCTTTAAAAATAATATGGCCTGATCCAGCGTCGACTTTATTGATGACAAAGACTTCATCTACAGCAACACAGGCATCTAATAAACGAGGCATGCCATCACGACTTGCAACCAGCAGATCAGGATTATCCGCTGATACTGCAGAGCCTTCTGCAGCCCCCCAAGGGAGTTGTTGGCCATCCAGTGCAGACAAACGAGTGCCTGTGACTGTCATGCCTTCTTTACCTTTGGTTGGTAGATGACGACGCATCAGCACTTCGCCGGTTTTCACCGAAGCTATAGCACCAAAATCACGTAAGTCGACTTTGCCTTCTGAGCGGGCAACAGGCTGTTTACTGCGAGTGGACATATCACGAATAAGCAGCTCAAACAACGAGTCACGGCCTGGAGTTGGTAATTTACCTACGGCTATTTCAGCTTTGGTTTTGCTACCTGGCTCAGCACGGCTTGCCTGCGCTACTAACTGCAGAATTTGTTCTTTCTGAAAGCCAAATACAATACCGGCTTCCTGCCCTGCTTTCACCGCTTCGTTCGCAGAAATTGGATTGCCACCATAAGCAGCGGTAATCTCCGCAGTAGCAAGCATAGCGTCGCTACTGATCTCAACTTTTAATTGAGCATGAATACGTTCAGCCACTTTGTATTTGAGTACATAGCCTTCGGCCTGCAGCTGCTGTTTGATTTTCTGTTGAATTTGCTGGTATTCCAGCAGCAGATTTTTGATTTGGTCTTGCAGCAAAAGACAGCGGCCATAACCGGCCTGTTGTAATTGCTCTTTCAGCAACTCAAGCGTCAGATTTGTCTGTGTGACAGGCATGTGAATAAAGACTAAATCGTCTTTGAGGTTAAACTGACACGCTAAAACGTTTACTGTCACAAGCAATTACCACTTTGAAAACAAGCCGCCACTACAACAAATTCATCAGGTAAAAAACTCTTTTACCCGGGAGCAGGATTTGTACCCAACAACTTATTAAATATAGTTCTCTTGGTGGATACGGATAAACAAATCTGTTCCCACTTTACTGTAATCTACTTTATATTCTTTATTGTTCAGCGCCTGCACAAACAGCAGAGTTTTGTTTTCGCTGAATACGTCAGAGCTGGCAATATCTACTAACTCTAAATAACGTGCTTTCGCGTCAGCTTTACTGGAAGGAACTTCCTCTGTAAAGATTTTTACACCATGACGCGTAGCAACAATGACCGGATCACCAGTATCATTCACAATAACTAAATCCACTTTTTTCTGCTTGTGGATCAAAGTGTTACGCCCACTGACTAAAAATGCTTTTTCGTAATTATTCATAACTGAAATACCGTTTTTAATTATGTTTTGTTGCGCCATTATGATACAGACGCACATCAAGTGTCTAGGTGACTGTATTGTCTAAACATTGTAACCGGATTTGATTCACTTTGCGGCAAAAATCAGCAGGTTCTGAGCCTATAGCACTTATCGGAATAAACAGATCAAAGCCGGTTAATTGCCGCAATAATTGCATGCGTCGGGCAAACATTGCAATAGCGCCTTTATAACTGCGTGTTGAACCTCTGTATTCCCCCACTTCAACCATCAACTCTGTTGGACAAGTGCCGGAGGGGCAATTACTGCCAAGCGCTGCAATCAAAAGATGACGTTGCTCTACCATAATATGAACCGCTAAACGGGGCTGGAGTTGATTAAGGAACTCGTCATAATGGCGAAGCTTTACTCCAATGTAGGCCAATTCTTTACCTGCAAGTTCAGGCACACAAATAAAAGAAAAGCCTGGCCAGGGAATACACCAGCGGCCTTTGTGGTGCACGTAGGAAAAACCTTGCTGGTCCAGCTCTATTACATACAGGGGCTCTGTTAATTTCGCATAACCCGCTATCAATCCCAGCACGCAACAAATCAGCAATACCACCCAGGCAGAGCTGTGTAATACATCAGGGATCAGCAGTAACAACAATAGCCATAGCAACAAGGCTCCACTGCTAAGTAACAGGGTTTTGACACCACCTCTGGCAGTAGCAGCTCTATACTGTAGTTTTTCCATCAGTCCATATACCAAAAGTAAAATGCAGCCATAAGCACAACCCAGACAATGTAAAAGCGCATATTCTGGCAAAACTCACACTTTTGTTCCGACATTCGCTCCTCCGATACGACCAACACCTGAGTCATTGCGATAACCCGTACCCTGTTTTGGCTATTATTCCCTACAATAAAGCCCATTATTCTAAGAGTACCAGACTGGGGTTACCGTGACGCAAAAAAATTCGAATCTGATATGGGTGTTATTAGTTGGACTTTCTGTATTTGTTGCCTATCTTTTCCTTCAAAATCAATCGCCTGAAGAAGAGCAAAAAGCAGAAAGCTCAGCTACATTGGTTAGTACTCAACTAGTCAGTCATTCTGCTTTAGTGCGTCAGGTTACCAGCCTGGGAACAGCTCTTGCCAACGAGTCGGTACAAATTGTCAGCAATGCCAGCGACTACTTAATAGAGCTACATATTAACGAAGGTCAGCGTATTGAAAAAGGTCAGTTGATTGCGCAGTTAAACGATGTGGAAGAGCGAGCTCGTGTTGCAGAATTATCAGCCTCTCTGGTCGATCAAAAACGCCAGTTAGAGCGGGTAAAAAATCTGGCTAAAACTCAAGCTACGGCTCAGTCTTTACTGGATGAACAGCAAACCAGAGTAAATACTACTCAGGCCCAGTTAGACGCAGTAAAAGCCCGTTTGAATGAAATGTCCATCAGTGCGCCATTCAGTGGTGTGCTGGGTTTACGTCAGGTCAGTGAAGGAGCTTACTTAACTGCAGGCACTGTGCTGACAACTCTTGATGATTTAAGCAAAATCCGTCTGGAATTTAGCGTCGCCGAGTATTATCTGGCTCAGTTAAAACCAGGTATGACAGTCAATTCCAGCAGTGTGGCTTACCCTGGAAAAGTATTTACCGGTCAGATTAAGGCCATAGATACCCGCTTAGACCCCGTCACCCGTTCAGTGAAAGTACATGCCTTAGTGCCTAACGACCAAATGGAATTGCGCCCTGGTATGCTGCTGAATGTCAGTGTCACCCTCGCTGAAGTACAGGCTCTGCAAGTATCTGAAAAGGCCATAGTGCCGCTGCAAAACAAGCAGTATGTTTTTGTCGTAAACAAAGACAACAGCGTGACGCAAACCGAAGTTCAGCTGGGGCAACGTATACCTGGTCTGGTGGAAATTGTTTCGGGTTTAAATCCTGGCGACCAGGTTGTCATTGAAGGTACGACCAAAATCCGTTCCGGTTCTATTGTCACTCCTACTGTTACAAAAGTGGGGCAATAAGCATGTGGTTATCTGATGTTTCAGTTAAAAGGCCGGTTTTTGCCACTGTAGTGAATTTGATTTTGCTGATTTTTGGTATTGTCTGTTTCACCATGCTGCCTCTGCGGGAATTCCCGGATATTGATGCGCCAATAGTAACTATCAGTACAGACTATCCCGGAGCCTCAGCTGAAATCGTTGAAACTAAAATCACTCAGCCGATTGAGGATAGGATTTCTGGTGTTGAAGGCATTAAAAATATTAACTCCAATAGCAGGGACGGCCGTTCTAACGTCACCATTGAATTTAACATCAGCCGTGACATAGACGCAGCAGCCAACGATGTACGTGAAAGGGTCTCCCGTATTCTGGATAACCTGCCCGATCAGGCTTACCCGCCTGAAGTGTTTAAGGCGGACGGCGACGACGACACTATCGCCTGGTTTGTGCTAAACAGCGAAACCATGACCAACCTGGAATTATCTGATTATGCAGACCGTTACATAGTCGAGCGTTTCTCAGTGGTCGACGGTGTGGCCCGTATTCAGATTGGCGGTGAGCGCCGTTATGCGATGCGTTTATGGCTGGACAAAGACGCTATGGCCGCCCGTGGTGTCACAGTGCAGGACATTGAAACTGTGCTGCGTGCTGAAAACGTCGAACTGCCCGCTGGTAATATAAAATCAGATGATCGTAACTTTACAGTACGGGTCGTTCGCACCTACAAAACTCAGCAGGATTTCAATCGTTTAGCCATTAAACGCGGCGAAGATAATTATCTGGTACGTTTAGGCGAAGTGGCGCAGGTGATTTTAAGTTCGGAAGACGAAGAAAACGAATTCCGTGGCGATGGTAAAAACCTGCTAGGTATCGGCATTATTAAACAGTCCAAAGCCAATACATTGGACGTGGTACAAAATGCCCGGGTTGAAATGGAGAAAATCAAAGCCAGTTTACCTGCAGGCACCACCATAGAACCTGGTTATGACTCGTCACTTTTTATCGCTGAATCCATCAAAGAGGTGTACAACACTTTAGGTATTGCCATGGGCATGGTGGTACTGGTAATTTTCCTGTTCCTTGGCAATTTGCGCGCTACTTTTATTCCAGCCATCACTGTGCCTGTTGCCTTAGTTGCAGCTGTGACTGTGCTCTACGCTTTGGATTTCTCCATTAACTTACTCACCTTACTGGCCATGGTTTTAGCCATAGGTTTAGTTGTGGATGATTCAATAGTAGTTTTGGAAAACATCTACCGTCGTATTGAAGAAGGTGAACACCCGCTGCTTGCCTCCTATCGTGGTGCCAGAGAAGTAGGTTTTGCCGTTGTAGCTACCACGCTGGTATTAATTGCAGTTTTTGTACCGCTGGTCTTTATGCAGGGTGAATTGGGTAAACTCTTTACTGAATTTGCTTTAGCCGTAGCAGCTGCTGTGGCGTTTTCTGCCATTACCGCTTTGACCCTCTCCCCTATGCTGGCCAGTAAGTTATTGACGCATAAAAAACGTGAATCCCGTTTCAGTGCAGCCATGCACAAAGGTTTTGCCAAACTGGAAGCTGGCTACAGTAATCAGCTGAATTCTGTGATAGCACGCCGTTGGCCAACTATGGCCGTGCTGGTG
>JAHIWM010000032.1 GCA_018815765.1 Gammaproteobacteria bacterium
CTAATGGTACTTTGATTGCTGAAACTATAGTGAACCTGGGGCAAAAGTTAGGTCTTGCCACTATAGCTGAGGGGATAGAAACTCAGGAACAGGAAGACGCTGTCCGGGCTATGGGCTGTGAAGAGGTTCAGGGTTTTATGTATGCTAAGCCTATGACTGCAATTGATTTGGTGAAGTTTCTATCTAAAAGCTAAAAATTGGGGTCAGAGTAAAATTAATTGCCAGGCAATTAATTTTACTCTGACCCCAATTTTTTAACGGCTGGCAATCAATGTCAGTTGTTCAGCCATCTGTTGTAAATCTTTACTGTTTTGTTGGCTTTGCGTGGTATGAGTCGTAATGTCCCGTACGTAAGTCACCATAGCTTTGGTCAGGTGTTGCTGCTCATCTGTTGCTGAGGCAATTTCCTGATTCATTGCACAAATCTGGGCTATGCTGCCGGTAATTTCCTGTAATGAATGGCCAGCCTGATTGGCCGATTGCACGCTTAAATTTGCCTGCTCACTGCTCAACTTCATTTTTTGTACTGCTTCACGGGCCGCACTTTGTAACTGTTCAATGGTGCGTTGAATTTGCTCAGTCGATTTCTGCGTGCGTGATGCCAGAGTTCGTACTTCATCCGCTACTACGGCAAAACCACGGCCCTGCTCGCCGGCACGAGCAGCTTCAATGGCAGCATTTAATGCCAGTAAGTTGGTCTGTTCGGCTATGCCCTTAATGACTTCAAGTACAGCACCCACTTGATTACTGTCCTGCTCCAGCTGCGCTATAGTACTGGAGGCTTGCTGCAAATACATTGCCAGTTGTTCGATATTTTGCACTGTACTGGAGACGGTTTGCTGGCCTTGTTTGGCGATTTGGTTCGAGTGATTGGCTGCTTCTGCCGCCAGGTTTGCGCTTTGCACTTCGTCCAGCACACTTTGGTTCATCGACTCCACCATAGTCAGAGTCTGACCTGCGCTTTGTTGCAGTTGAGCAAGGTGTTTTTGTTCGTCGCTTGCGATATGACGTATCGATGCCACTAACTGTTTTAACTGCTCGCTTTGGGCGCCTGAATCTTGTTGCTGTTGTTTTAGCGCATTGAGCCATTGATTAAATTGCTCTTGAGGCCCGGTCAGTTCAGCTGCAGTACTGCTGCTTAATTGCAAAGAGAGATTTTTTTCCTGAACGGAGCGTCGGATTAATAGCTGCTGTTCCGCAATAAAGCTTTGATAGCCTTTTAGAGCCGACTGACCAAGCAGCCATTGCACTATGACGACCACTACTATAACTAAAGCAGACCAGAGCCAATGCTGACCAGCTAATAAAGTAACAACCAACACCATGCTTACCAGTGTGACTATGCCAGACAACACAATTTTGGTCCGCGCAGACCCTAATTCAAACAAAGCCATAACCTTACCCCTGAATCACTTCAAGCATGATGCTGAAGTGGAATTTATTATTGTAATAATGAAAGTTGGCCTGTTTAGCTATGCCAAATCTGATGCTGAAAATAACAGATATTTACAGAAGTTTTTATCAGATTTTGCGTTTTTTTGATAAAAAAATGCGGCTTGTGCACAGAGGTATCAATAGTGGGGTGATTACTGAAAAAAGTAGCGTAATTAGAGACTGTTCATTGAATAAAAAAACGGCACTTGTGTGCCGTTTTTAGGATCCATTATTACTTTTGCTTAGCGCGTTCAAATGAACTGATGATCTCAGCTTTGGCTTCGGCTTTGTCGCCCCAACCAATCACTTTCACCCATTTGCCAGGCTCTAACTCTTTGTAACGTTCAAAGAAATGCTGGATTTGGTTTTTCAGCAGTTCCGGCACGTCATTCAGATCCTGAATGTTGTCGTAAATTTTAGTCAGTTTGCTGATTGGCACAGCTAAAACTTTAGCGTCTTCACCTGCTTCGTCTGCCATTTTTAATACAGCAACAGGGCGACACTTGATTACAGCGCCTGGCACCAGTGGGTAAGGTGTTGGCACTAATACGTCAACCGGATCTCCGTCTAACGACAGTGTCTGATTCACAAAACCATAGTTACATGGGTAAAACATTGGAGTAGACATAAAACGGTCAACCCAGACTGTACCTGTGTCTTTATCTACTTCGTATTTGATCGGATCGGCATTAGCCGGAATTTCAATGATGACATTAATTTCATCTGGCAGATTTTTACCTGCGGCAACCTGACTTAAGCTCATAACGCTTCCTCTGTTCTGAAATTTGGTGCTGCATTATAGCAGCGGCCGTAAATATGGCTATAGCCGTTGTACTTGAAGCTGCAGCTTTGTTGCCTGCGAGCTTTCGCCCCAGTCACATAGGACAACTATGCTCCTGGGGTCTCAATCTCTTGTCGTCGCGCTGCAACTCCAATTACTTAGGCTAATAGCCGGTGTACTTGAAGCTGCAGCTTTTACCAAGCCTAGGCCTGATGATACTGCAGGCAGCTTTCCACTTCGTGTTTGGAACCTAAAATCACCGCCACACGCTGGTGAATATCCACAGGCTGAATGTCCATAATACGTTCAGTGCCTGTGGTGCTGGCGCCTCCAGCTTGTTCTACCAGAAAACTCATTGGATTGGCTTCATACATCAGTCGAAGTTTGTCCGGTTTTGTTGGATCTTTCAGATCCCGTGGGTAAGCAAAGATACCACCACGGCATAAAATTCTGTGTACGTCACCGACCATAGCGGCAATCCAACGCATATTAAAGTTTTTACCGCGTGGACCTTCTTTACCTTTAAGCAAATCAGCCACGTAGTTTTGCATTGGAACCTGCCAGTAACGCTGGTTTGACATATTAATAGCGAACTCAGCTGTTACACCCGGAATGGTCACATTTTCTGTCGTCAGCAGGAAACCACCATAGGTTTTGTCCAGCGTATACATTTTTGTGCCTTTGCCTGTGGTCAAGGCCATCATAGTGGAAGGGCCATACAATATATAACCTGCGGCAATTTGGGCTGTACCAGGTTGCAGGAAAATAGTGGGATCGGCCGGGTCTGCGCCTTTGGGGGCGGGCAGAATTGAAAAGATAGTGCCAATTAAACTGTTGATATCTGTATTGGACGAACCATCCAACGGGTCAAAGGTGACCAGATATTTGCCTTGTGGGTTACCGGCCACAGTACTGTCTTCTTCTTCAGAAGAAATTGCCATGACGGAACCTGTTTCAAGGATCAGATCTTTAAGTAGCTCGTTTGAGATGACATCGAGTTTTTTCTGGGTTTCGCCCTGAACATTTTCATTCAGAGTGGAGCCCAACACATCTGACAGTTCGCCCTGACCGACACGAAACGAAATTTCTTTGCAGGCAGCTACGATACTTTTAATCAGATCTATCAGGTCTGCATCTGCACCATCAAGACGCAGGGCTGGAGCCAATCGACGCATAAAACAATCCTTTTTTTGTGTAGGTAGAGGAAGCTTTGACCGCAGTCATTATTGTATTCAGGTTTTGTCAGTCAAAGCAGCTGCCATTTTAATCAAGTTCAGGCTAAATTGCAGGTTTCTGCTTGTTTTATTTCAGCTGTTCCTCAGAGTCCTTTGCTAGAATGGCGGCAGAATCCATGATGGACAGGCTAAGGATGTAGTATGCATATTCATATTTTAGGCATTTGTGGCACTTTTATGGGCGGTATTGCCGCTATTGCAAAAAGTTTGGGGCATAAAGTCACAGGCTCTGATGCCAATGTATATCCGCCTATGAGTACTCAGCTGGAGCAACTGGGTATAGAACTGACGCAAGGTTATGATCCGCTGCAGCTGCAACCGGCCCCTGATCTGGTGATTATTGGTAATGCCATGTCACGTGGTAATCCGGCTGTGGAGTACACACTGGATCAGAATATTCCTTATAGCTCAGGCCCACAGTGGCTGGCTGAACAGGTATTGCATCAGCGTTGGGTGCTGGCTGTATCTGGTACTCATGGCAAAACCACTACCAGCAGTATGCTGGCCTGGGTGCTGGAGTATGCAGGTTTAAAACCCGGTTTTTTGATTGGTGGTATTCCGCAGAATTTTGATAGTTCAGCCCGTTTAGGTGACTCGCCGTTTTTTGTTATTGAAGCTGATGAATACGACACAGCTTTTTTTGATAAGCGTTCCAAGTTTGTGCACTACAGACCCCGCACTTTGGTGATTAATAACCTGGAATACGATCACGCCGATATTTTCCCGGATTTAGCCGCTATTCAGCGCCAGTTCCATCATTTGTTGCGTATGGTACCGGCCACTGGTCTGGTGTTAAGTCCGGCCCATGTCGAAGCTGTGGATCAAACCTTAGCTATGGGGTGTTGGAGTGAGCAGCAGCGTTATGGCAAAGACTGGACTGTGGAATTAAAACAGCCGGATGGCAGTGTGTTTGAATTGTTTTACATGGCGGTATCACAAGGTACCTTACACTGGGATTTATGTGGTAACCATAATGTCGAAAACGCAGTGATGGCGATAGCTGCTGCCCGTCATGTCGGTGTGCCTGTGGCTGTATCTATAGAGGCTTTAACTCAGTTTGTCGCGCCAAAACGCCGGATGGAACTCAAAGGTACAGTCAAAGGTATTGCTGTATACGATGATTTTGCCCATCACCCAACAGCGATTGAAACCACTTTAGCGGGTTTAAGAGCTCGTGTAGGGGAGTCTAGAATCTGGGCTGTGTTGGAGCCGAGATCCAATACTATGCGAATGGGCGTACATAAATCTGCTATCGCTGATTCTTTGTTTGATGCTAATGAAGTGCTGCTGTTTGAACCTGCTAATTCTGGCTGGTCTCTGGCAGCTGTGGCCGAACAAATGCCGGGCAGAGCACAAGTGTTTCAATCGGTGGAATTAATAGTGGCGGCTTTGGTTGAAAAAGCGTCCGCAGGGGATCATATAGTGATTATGAGCAATGGCGGTTTTGGTGGTATACATCAGAAGTTGCTGGACGCCCTTACAGCACATTAAGTCTGCAGACTGAATAGCTGCCATCATTTTAAAAAAGAGAACTCCATGACCCAAGAAGTCACTTTAGCTTTTACCGGCGCTTCAGGCGCTGGTTATGGCTGGCGTTTGCTGGAAAACTTGCTGGCGCAGCAGGTCAAAGTGCATCTGTTAATTTCCAGTGCTGCCCGAGTGGTATTTGCCACTGAATATGATTTAAAACTGCCGGGTGGTCCTGAAGCCTGTCGTGATTTTATTCTGGAAAAAACCGGTGCAAATAAAGAACTGTTAGCTGTATATGGCAAAGACGACTGGTTTTCGCCTTGCGCTTCGGGCTCAGCTGCGCCTAAACAGATGGTGATTTGCCCATGCTCCACTGGTACTGCAGCCGCTATAGCTCATGGTATGAGTGACAATCTGATTGAGCGTGCTGCTGATGTGGTACTGAAAGAACGCGGTCAGCTCATCATAGTGCCACGCGAAACTCCGTTAAGTACCATTCATCTGGAAAACTTACTGGCCTTGTCCAAAGCTGGCGCTGTAGTCATGCCTGCTGCGCCTGGTTTTTATCATTTGCCTCAATCTGTCGACGACTTAATCGACTTTATGGTGGCGCGAATTCTTGACCATTTAGGTTTAAAGCAACAGTTAGTCAGCCGTTGGGGCTATGGAGATCCACAGTGACCTTAGCGTTAGAAATTAAACAGTTACACAAGGTGTATAAAAGCGGCACAGTCGCTTTAACCGGTATAGATCTGGAAGTGCAGCAAGGCGATTTTTTTGCCTTATTGGGGCCGAATGGTGCAGGCAAAAGTACCAGCATTGGCATTATCAGTTCACTGGTCAATAAAAGCAGCGGCACGGTCAAAGTCTTTGATTATGATCTGGACACTCATCTGGAAGATGCCAAAAGCCAGCTGGGTTTAGTGCCACAGGAATTTAACTTCAATCAGTTTGAAACTGTGCTGCAAATAGTACTGAATCAGGCGGGTTATTATGGCGTGCCACGTTCCGTCGCCATAGTGCGGGCTGAAAAATACTTAGGTCAGCTTGGCTTATGGGAAAAACGAAATGCCCGTTCGCGTGAGTTGTCTGGTGGCATGAAGCGCCGGCTGATGATAGCCCGTGCTTTAATGCATGAACCTAAGCTACTGATTTTAGATGAACCTACAGCGGGCGTTGATATTGAACTGCGCCGTTCTATGTGGGAGTTCCTCAAAGAAATTAACCAGCAGGGTGTGACTATTATTCTGACCACCCACTATCTGGAAGAAGCTGAGTCTTTGTGCCGCAACATCGCCATTATCGACAAAGGCCAGATAGTCGAAAACACCAGCATGAAAAACCTGTTGAGTAAGCTGAACAAAGAAACCTTTTTACTCGATATAGCGCCGACAGAAGCTGTGATCACATTGGAAGGTTATACATTCCGTCAGACAGACAGCCATAGTCTGGAAGTGGATGTGGTTAAAGCTCAGGGCTTAAATGGCGTATTCAGCGCTTTAACAGCGCAGGACATTCAGGTGCTTTCAATGCGTAACAAAGCCAACCGTCTGGAAGAGTTGTTTGTCAGTCTGGTCGAAAACGGACGCGGAGCCAAAGCATGAGTTCACGTAATTTAATAGCGTTACAAAGTATTTTATATAAAGAAACCAACAGATTTATGCGCATTTGGGTGCAAACTCTGGTTCCTCCAGCCATTACCATGACCTTGTATTTTGTCATTTTTGGCGCTTTGGTGGGTTCGCGTATTGGTGATATGGGTGGCTTCAGTTATATGGAGTTTATTGTGCCAGGCCTGATTATGATGTCAGTGATCACCAACTCGTACTCCAACGTGGCTTCGTCTTTTTTCAGCGCCAAGTTTCAGCGTAATGTCGAAGAGCTGTTAGTGGCTCCTGTGCCTAACTACATCATAGTGCTGGGTTATGTCGGTGGTGGCGTGGCGCGCGGTATTCTGGTTGGATTGATTGTCTCTTTGTTATCGCTGTTTTTTGTCGATATCAAAGTGCATCACTTGTTTATTCTGATGTCGACAGTGGTATTAACTGCCACATTGTTTTCGTTGGCCGGCTTAATTAATGCCATTTACGCCAAAACTTTTGATGACATCAGCATTATTCCAACTTTTGTTTTGACGCCTTTAACTTATTTAGGTGGGGTGTTTTATTCACTGAGTTTATTGCCACAATTCTGGCAATACGTGTCACAGGTGAACCCTATTGTGTATATGGTCAACGCCTTCCGATATGGCTTTTTAGGTGTCAGTGATGTCAATCTGGTCTTTGCGTTCAGCGTAATTATTGGTTTTATTCTGGTGTTTTTTAGTTTTGCTATGTACCTGATAAATAAAGGCACAGGCCTTAGAAGCTAAACATAAAAATGGGGTCAGATCACA
>JAHIWM010000033.1 GCA_018815765.1 Gammaproteobacteria bacterium
CAGACTGGATAGAATCAAAACTATAGGATTTGTAAAACGCTGTGGCTGGCACAAGGCATACGCTCAATAGTGCGACAGCTGCAGGAGTGATGCACTGCTTGAAATCACCGTGGAAAAGACTGCTTTTTGCATCAACAACGTGTTGGGTTTTTAACAGACCAAACCCGCCAAATAAGTTGTTAATACCTTTTTTTGAATCGAAAGGGCCAGCCCCTTCAAAGGTAACGTTTTGGATTTGGCCGCGCAGGGTTGGCCTTTCGCCAACAAAATAAACTCTCACTTGGCTGTCTTTGAAATCGCCGCGCAATTGCTCAGCAATTAAATTATCGTCAAAGCCTGTTTTCAGTTCCACCCGTTCCAGCGTGGACCTCACAAAAAAGTAAAGTTCTGTATGTATTTCGCCATCTATCGTGGTCGTAAAAACAAAGACGTTGTGCTGCGTTTTAAGCCGTTTGGCTTGGCGTCTAAAATAGGAGTACAAAAGATATGGCCCAATGATAACGTCGCGTTTACTCCCGAGCTGGTCATGAATGCCCTGGCTTACGTAAGCTGTATACAACCGCTTAACGCTTGGTAAAACCACTGCAGGCTGACGTATGAACTGCGGATAATCGCGGGGTTGCTCATTTTTATCAGACAGCCTTGCAAAGCAAGCATTCCCCATTAACACAGGAATTACGTCTTTTGGTACATCAGCAAACAGGCGCATAGCACCCACCATTTTTAATTTCATGATCACATTCTCGCCAGGTAAACTTGCATGGCCAGTAACAACACGCCCATACCAACAAGTATTAAAATAAAGGTGCTGAAAATTTGAGTAACTATGTCAAACTGATCTGCTGCCTTTTCCAGCAAATAACTCGACAATTCTTTTAGCTGCACATCAAGCAGACCGCTGTCACCACCGGCCTTTAGAAAACTACGTGCTATATCGGGGATGGCTGCTCTGGGATCGTGCTGGTCGACAGGCTCAACAGCGACAGGCCAGCCGGAGTCAAGGCTTGATATGATTTTAAAGAAGCCATCTTGTAAGTTATTAATCAGCGTTGGCCGTAACAGGCGCTCAATTTCTTTTGCGTCGATACCGGCACCAAACATCAAACTGGCGTAGTTACACCAAAGCCCAACTTGGTAGTTAATAATCGCTGAACCGACCACTGGTATTTTGCTGATTATGTTTACCAGCTGCATACGAATAGCAGGGGATAGAAAAGCGTAAAGTGCAGCGCCAACAACAGCAAATGGATAAAAAACCTCAATAAACGGGATTAGATCTATGAGCTGGTCCAGCTGTATTTGAATATCACGAAGTGTTGATCCTTTTGCTGTGTTATCGGCCATGTTATACAGCAAATAAGGGCTGATAATGATTACCGAAAAAAGCAAAATAGTTTGATAGAGAACTGACTTTAAGACGTTCTTTGACAACGCACGTTGACGTTTTACAGATGCGATCACATCACGTACCACCGTGTCAAATTCACCGGCGGTGGCACCGGCGTCAAGAATGACAATAATATCATCATCAAATATATTGTGCTTTTTAAGCGCCTCACCTAACGGAACCCCATTCTTTTCAAGATCATTGGCTACTTTATTAAACGCAACCTTATAGTTAGCAAATGATTTTGCTGTCTCGCGCCAGGCTGTACTGATGTACTGTGAGGATTTGTAATACGCCAAAAATAAAGACAGTACGTTAGCAACATGGCTAATAGATACAACAGGGTTAGCCATGATTAATAGACTCCAAAGCGATTGCACCGGAGGTGAACAAATCCAGCACTTGATCTGTCATCGTGACTGAGCGCAACGAATAAAGTTCTTGGTCACGGTCTTCTGGTGATGCCACGTTAGACAATACCAGGTTGCGCACCCTGCTGGTCACTGGAAGCACTCCGATTACCGGTAAAACACGCTCAATACGTTCACCGTTGCAGACGTTGCATTCATCGGTGCCGTGTGTGTGAATGTGACTAACTGATAACAAAGAACTACTCGCTTTGCCTTGTGTATAGCCGTTCAGTACCAGGTACTTTTCAGCCTTGGCACGTAACTCCGGAGTGAATTCAATTTCTTTCTTACAGTGCGAACAGAGGATAGGGATGATCCGTTGAGTAAGCACATGACTCAAACTTGAAACAAGCAACTGCAGATCTTCTTTGCGTGGTATTAAACTGGTAAACCTGATCAG
>JAHIWM010000004.1 GCA_018815765.1 Gammaproteobacteria bacterium
AATTTCCGCTTCAGCCACGTTATCTAAATACAGCTTAGGAATACGGGTGCCTTGGGTATTACCACCTAAATACAGGTTGTATTTACCAGGACCACGACCTACTAAACCGGCTTCGGCCAACATGGCGCGACCACAACCATTAGGACAGCCCACCACACGTAAAATAATGTGATCATCAGGTACACCGTGTTTGGTCAACAACTCTTCGACATAAGTGACTAAGGTCGGTAAATAACGTTCTGCTTCTGCCATAGCCAGTGGACAAGTAGGTAAAGATACACAGGCCATAGAGTTTTTACGCTGCTCTGTCACGCTGTCGTTAATCAGACCATGCTGACGGGCCAAAGCTTCAATACGGGCTTTGTCTTCAGCCGCGACGCCAGCGATAATCAGATTTTGATTCGCTGTCATGCGGAAATCGCCTTTGTGAATACGGGCAATCTCAGCGACACCTGTTTTTAAAGTTTTGCCCGGATAATCCAGAATACGGCCGTTTTCGATAAAGACAGTGAGGTGATGTTTACCATCAATACCTTCCACCCAACCAAAACGATCACCACGGCCGGTAAATTCATAAGCACGGCTTGGCTGGAACTTCACGCCAACACGTTTTTCCACTTCGGTTTTAAATACATCCACACCGATTCGGTCTATGGTGTATTTGGTTTTGGCATTTTTACGGTTGACCCTGTCGCCATAATCACGCTGCACTGTGACCACATGTTCAGCCACAGCTAACACATGCTCCAGAGCAATAAAACCAAAGTCTTCGGCTTTACGTGGGTAAGTGCCCTTATCACCATGCGTCATAGCCAAGCCACCACCCACTAAGACGTTAAAGCCTACCAACTGACCGTTTTCGGCAATAGCGACAAAGTTTAAGTCGTTGGCATGCACGTCGACGTCGTTTTGTGGCGGGATCACCACTGTGGTTTTAAATTTCCGTGGTAAATAGGCTTCCCCTAAAATAGGTTCGACTTCTGTGGTCTCTACCTTTTGCTCATCCAGCCAGATTTCGGCGTAGGCTTTGGTTTTTGGCAATAAATGCTCAGAAATTTTCGCCGCCCACTGATAAGCCTGTTGATGCAATACCGACTCAACCGGGTTGGAGGTACACAACACGTTACGGTTTACATCACCAGCTGTAGCTATAGAGTCGATACCTATGCTGTTCAGCATCTGGTGCATACCTTTGATCTTTGGCTTTAATACGCCGTGGAACTGAAAGGTCTGACGAGTGGTTAAACGAATACTGCCATAGATGGTGTTATCCGCCGCAAACTCGTCAATCGCCAGCCATTGTTCTGGTTTGATTATACCGCCCGGCATACGGGCACGTAACATAACGTTATGCAAAGGCTCTAGTTTTTGTTCAGCACGTTCAGGGCGGATGTCGCGGTCATCTTGCTGATACATACCGTGGAAACGGATCAACATAAAGTTGTCGCCGTTAAAGCCACCTGTGATTTCGTCTTTTAAATCTTTGGTGATAGTGCCACGTAATAAATGGCTGTCTTTTTTCAGCCGTTCGTTATCAGACAGCTGACCTTGCACCTGTAAATCCGGGTTAATTGGCTTAGTCATTAATAAACATCCTTCTGATAACGTTTGGCTTGACGTAAATCGTCAAAATACTGTTCTGCCTCTTCTGCGTTGAGGCCAGCTTGTTGTTGCGCTATGTCGAGCAAGGTCTGATGCACATCTTTGGCCATTTTATTGCCATCACCACAGATATATAGATAAGCGCCTTGTTGTAACCAGGTCCAGATTTCTTCGGCTTTTAAGCGTAATTTGTCCTGCACATAAACTTTCTGCGCCTGATCGCGGCTAAAAGCCACATCCAGTTTACTCAACACACCACGTTTCAAATAATCCTGTAGCTCCACCTGATACAGGAAGTCCTGAGTAAAGTGTGGGTTACCAAAAAACAACCAGTTTTGACCTGTGGCTCCGGCCTGATCCCGCTCTTGTAAGAAAGCACGGAACGGCGCTATACCTGTACCAGGTCCTATCATAATGACAGGGGTTTCATGATCAGGCAGGCGGAAGTTGTCGTTGTGTTCCACGAATACTTTTAATTGAGCGCCTTCTTCCAAACGTTCTGCCAGGAAGCCTGAAGCGCCACCTAAATGGGTGCTGCCAAAGGCATCGTAACGCACCACACCTAGCGTTAAATGCACTTCATCACCCACTTCAGCCTGAGAGGATGCAATGGAGTACAACCGGGGTTGCTGTTTACGCAACGCATCCACTAACTGCTGGGCCGTTAAAGGCGCTGGGTTTTGTAAAATCACATCGAGTGTCTGACGGCTGTCCAGATACTGGCGTAACGCCGCTTTATCTTTGACCAGCTCCAGCAATTCACTGTTGGCTGTGGCTTGCGCATACTTTTCGACAAAACTTGGATAGGACTGTGTCAATTCCAGCTGTTCAGTTAACGCAGTGTTTAAACCGTAGCTTTGGCCTGCCAACTGCACTTCCGTAGCGCCATCCAAACCTGTCGCAGCCAGAATAGCCTCGACAGCTTTATCGTCATTAAGGAAATACACACCCAGTGCATCACCAGGCTGATAGGTAATTCCTGAATCTGCTAAGGAAATCTCTATATGACGCACATCTTTAGTTGAATCACGGCCAGTGATCTTCTGATTAACAGATAACTCAGCCAGATAAGGTGTTTCTTTGCTATAGGCACTGTCATGGCCTGATGTCGCCGTGGCACCTGGCCAGGCAATAACCTGGGCAGAACCTGTAGCTTGTTTTAACTCTGGGGCAAAAGCCTGCACTGCGGTTTCAGTCCAACTGGCCGCCTGTGCCGCATAATCAACGTCCAGATCAGCTCGGGCATGGAGTCTTTTGCCACCTAAGGCCGCCAGTTGTTCGTCAAAGTCGATGGCTGTTTTACAGAAAAACTCATAACTGGTATCACCTAAACCCAGCACGGCGAATTGCAAGCCGTCGAGCTTAGGTGCTTTTTTGCTGAATAAGAATTTATGGAAAGCCACAGCACTCTCTGGTGGTTCGCCCTCACCATAAGTCGAAGTCACAATCAGCAGGTATTTTTCTTTCACCAATTGAGTGGTTTTATAGCTGCCAATATCTGTCAGCTTCACAGCTATGCCTTGTTGTTCAGCAGCCGCTTTGATTTTGTTTGCCACAGCTTTCGCATTGCCGGTTTGTGAGCCATATAAAATAGTCAGTACTGAACTTTCGCTGCTCTGCTGTACAGGAGCGGCTGATTGTCCGGATAACTGAGCCGCAGCAGCCAGATAACCACTGACCCATGCCTGCTGAATAGGGTTCAACTGGCTGACCAGCGACTGTAAATCCTTGATTTGTTGAGCGGACAAAGGACTGGCCTGAGCAGCTAAGGACGCGAATAGCATAAAAACACCACAAATAAGCTAAGTTGATGCCATTTTAGCCGTCTAAATGGATAAACCTAAATAACCCTTCTCTCTGCTTTATACCTTTTAGTTATTAAAATAAGTTTTTGGTTTATAACTATAAAACCAGATGACTCCTTGCTCTGAAAGAAACGGGTTGTTAGCATGGGTTGAATCTGTTCAAGGAGTTGTATAGTGGCCGTTAAGCTGCTTTTTCTATGGTTAGGTCTGATGCTGCTTTTACCTGCGGTGGCGCAAAGCCAACAACAGGTGGAGGTCTCAACTACAGCTGAACGTCAACAATTACAGCAGCAACTGTTACAAAGCACAGAACCGGCACAACGGCTGAGCCTGCTGGTCAGGTTGACTGAAGTTTTTGTCACGCAAGACCCAGCGTTAAGTCTGAGTTATGCCAGACAATGGCTGGACAATACCAAAGACAGAGAAAGTGCCGATTACCACAGAGTGCTGTTACAGCAAACTACAGCTTTTATGTTGCAAGGTAATTATCAACAGGCCTACCAGACCAGCCTGGAAACAGAACGTTTAGCCCGCATCCAAAATGATACCAAACAGTTATTTAATGCACTGAGGCGACAAGCCGACAACCTGAATCGTTTAGGTCAGGCTGATAAAGCTCTGCCCAAAGCGCTGGAAGCCATGCAAATTGCTATCGATGCCAACAATGCCATCCCGCTGCAAATCATCCGTTATGACCTGGCTCATATTTATTTAAACTTATATGCCTATCCACAGGCGATTCAAATCGCCAGTGATGGTTTAAATCTGGCAATGACAGGGGATGACAGTAACCGACAGGCCAATTTTTTGCACTTGTTAGCTGAAGCCAGCCGGCTGTATCAGCAAAATCAATCTGCAGAAGACTTTGCCCGCAAAGCACTGGAGCTACGCCTGGGCCGGCAGGAACAAGCCTTAACAGCACAATACCATTTGAGTCTGGCTCGTAGTTTATTGCCTCAGCATAAATACCAGGAAAGTGAGCAGCAGTTGCAGCTGGCCTTGTTAGCGGCGCAACAAGTGGATAACAAGATTGAACAAGCTGATGCCTTACAAAGCCTGGCCTGGCTGGATTTACATTTTGACCGCGCAGTTGCGGCACATGCCAAATATCTGCAAATCAGACAATTGCTGCAGACGGAGGATCATCAGCCGAACTTACGGGTATTTAGCTTACGTCATTTAACGGCTTTACTTGAGTTTAACCAGCCAGAGCAGGCATCCGCTTTATATGATGAGCTGGCCTTACAGCTTTCTCAGTTTACTGAGCCTCAGAATCAACTGGATTACTGGACTGTTACAGCCAGACTGGCCCAATTTAATAACCAATCCCCGCAGGCCTTTCTGGCTGCGGAACAAGCACTTGCTCTGCAGCAAAAGTTATTTGATGACAGAATTCATAAACAAGCGCTGGTGATTGCCAGTGAGCAGCATAAAAACCTGCTGGAGCGTGATCTGCAACACGCAGCTCAGCAAGGCCAACTGGATCAACTGACGAATCAGCATCAGAAAAATATGTTGCTGTTGTTGTCTGTTGGCGCTTGTTTAGCTTTAGCTTTGCTGCTGTCGTTGTTTTATCACAAATCACGTCGCAATCGCCTGTTACTGCAAAAGCAGCAGGAAATGGCACAACAGAAAATAGCCATCAAAAATGAGTTTATTGCCACCTTAGGCCATGAAATCCGCACCCCGTTGCAGGGTATTGATGCAGTGCTGGCTCAGTTGTTACCAGAGATCGAACAGCAAAGCAGCCAACAAAAAATACAGCTGGCCCGCCGCTCTGTCTGGTCGCTGGATAATATTATCAATAATATTCTGACCAGCAGCAGACTGGATTATGGCGTCTATCAACCTGTGGATCAGCAGGTTGTGCTGGCCGAATTGCTGGGACGTTTGCACGACTTGCTTGGGCCTTTGGCCAGTAATAAAGGACTTAAATTAAGCTGTTCAGTTGCGTCCAATGTGCCTGGTTTATTGCTGCTGGATGAAAACTTGCTGACTCAGTTACTGACCAATCTGATCTCTAACGCAGTGAAATACAC
>JAHIWM010000034.1 GCA_018815765.1 Gammaproteobacteria bacterium
CATTTAAAAATAATTGGTACATAGTTCTGTTTCACCATAAAAACAGGGCGATAAAATCGCCCTGTTGAAGGTTCTGAAGTGCTGATTAGTTTAGTTTAACAAATCAACAAGTTCGATTGCCGCGCCTAAGTAGTTATCAGGACGCAGTGCTTTTAATTCAGCTTTCACTTCTGCAGGCAGCTCTAATTTATCGATAAAGACAGCTAAGTCTGCTGGTGTGATACGTTTGCCGCGAGTCAGTTCTTTCAGCTTTTCATACGGCTGTTCAATGCCATATTTACGCATCACGGTTTGTACCGGCTCTGCCAGTAATTCCCAGTTCTGATCCAGCTCGCTCATCAGGTTGGCTTCGTTCACTTCCAGTTTGCTGATGCCTTTTAAGCTCGCATGATAAGCAATGACAGTGTACGCAAAACCTACACCTAAGTTACGCAGCACAGTCGAGTCTGTTAAGTCACGCTGCCAGCGTGATACAGGTAACTTGGACGATAAATGCTGGAATATAGCGTTGGCTAAACCCAGGTTACCTTCTGAGTTTTCAAAGTCGATTGGGTTCACTTTATGCGGCATAGTGGACGAGCCAATTTCGCCAGCAATAGTGCGCTGTTTAAAGTGACCTAAAGCTATATAACCCCAGACGTCACGGTCGAAGTCGAGCAGGATGGTGTTAAAACGCGCAATGGCGTCAAACAGCTCGGCGATATAATCGTGTGGTTCAATCTGAGTGGTGTACGGGTTCCAGCTTAAGCCAAGGCTTGTGACGAATTCTTCTGCAAACTGATGCCAGTTCAGGTTTGGGTAGGCAGATAAATGCGCATTGTAGTTACCTACGGCGCCGTTAATTTTACCCAGCAGCTCCACCTTGGCAATTTGCTCACGCTGACGCTTTAAACGCATGTACACGTTCGCCATCTCTTTACCTAAAGTGGTCGGAGAGGCGGGTTGACCGTGAGTACGGGCCATCATAGGGATAGCTTTGTATTTGTGAGCTAAAGCTTTGATTTCGTTTAGTAACTGATCGCAGAGTGGCAACAGCACTTCATCACGGGCTGCACCTAACATCAAACCATGGGACAGATTATTGATATCTTCTGAGGTACAGGCAAAGTGAATAAATTCACTGACCGCTGCTAATTCAGCATGACCAGCTACTTTTTCTTTGAGTAAATATTCAACCGCTTTGACATCGTGGTTGGTAGTGCGTTCAATGTCTTTGACACGCTGCGCATCAGCAAGGCTGAAATTGTCGACAATTCCGTTTAATAGCGTATTGGCACTGTCGGATAAAGCCGGAACTTCAGTGATAGCTGCTGTGGCTGCTAATTTCTGCAACCAACGTACTTCCACAGTCACCCGGAATTTGATTAAACCATATTCACTAAAAAACTCACGCAGCTCGCTGGCTTTTGAGCCATAGCGGCCATCTACAGGGGAGATGGCGGTTAATGCTGATAATTCCATTAGGTGCTCCTATGAATGGGTTGGGGCAATAGTGTGTAAAACGGATTTGGCTTCATTCAGCAGTGCTTTGCGTTTGAATACAAAATGCAGGCGGCTGCCACCGGACTGGCGCCATAACACCACGGCGCGGATAGCGGCCAATAACAAAGCGCGAACTTTATGCTGCACCAGTTGCTGCTTCAGCAGTTCTGGCTGACCGGCGACCTGAATGCGGGTGCCTAAAGAGCTGATGCATTCGACATAAATATCAGCCAGATTGGCAATGATGTTTTCATCGGTAATAGCAAAATGCTGCAGTTGCTGCTCTAAGCGGGATAAGCGTTTACCCAGGTTATCCATATTATCGCGGTTTTTTGTCAGCTTACGCTCCAGTGCAATCACGGACACCACATAACGGGTCAGTTCCACATCTTTGCGCTGATTGTCACCTAACTGATCGACCAGACATTGATAACCAGCACGCAGGTTCGCCACATCTTTGCCATAAATATCCAAAGGCTCAGCCGGAGATAAATTAGCGATACTGGCTAAACACAACTGCAAATCAGCCAGCGCTACATCGTTGGTTCGGGTGACTTGCTGTAATAGCTTTAGTGCTTGGCACATACCGGCCAGAGCAAGGGTTTGAGTCTGAATACTGTGTTGCATAGTTTACTGTATGGCCGAATTAATAATGCCACCACCCAAACAAATCTCGTCGCTGTAAAACACAGCAGACTGACCTGGGGTAACGGCTTTTTGAGGCTGATCAAATACCACAACCACATTGCCATCCGGCATTGGGGTCAGGGTGCATGGAATATCGGTCTGACGATAACGGGTTTTGACTGTGCAGCGAAGCGCTTGCTGTGGGCCTGTGCGATCGACCCAGTGCAATTGGTCCGCCACTAAACCTTTGGAGAACATACTGGGATGGTCGTGACCCTGAGCGACAATAAGACGGTTATTGATCAAATCTTTGGAGACTACATACCAAGGCTGATCATCACCATCTTTTAAGCCACCAATACGTAAACCTTTACGCTGGCCTAAAGTGTGATACATCAGACCGTCGTGCTGACCAATTTTATCGCCCTCTACTGTGTAAATATCGCCAGGCTGAGCCGGCAGATACTTTTGCAGGAAATCTTTAAATTTACGCTCGCCGATAAAACAAATGCCTGTGCTGTCTTTTTTATCGTGCGTAATTAAACCTTGCTCTTCGGCAATAGCCCGTACCAGAGGTTTTTCCAGATGACCGACAGGGAACAGGGTTTGCGCCACATGTTCTTCGCCTATGGTGTAGAGGAAATAGCTTTGATCTTTATTGGTATCCAGACCGCGCAATAACTGCCAATGGCCTTCTACTTCACGGCGCTGCACATAATGACCTGTGGCGATAAAGTCGGCGCCTAATGCTTCGGCAGCAAATTCAAGGAAAGCTTTAAACTTAATTTCCTTGTTGCACATAATATCCGGGTTCGGCGTACGACCAGCTTTATATTCCTCGAGGAAATATTCAAACACATTGTCCCAGTACTCAGCGGCAAAGTTAACTTTATGCAGTTTGATACCCAGCTTGTCACAGACCGCCTGAGCATCCCTTAAGTCGTCAGCAGCAGCGCAGTATTCGCTGTCGTCATCTTCTTCCCAGTTCTTCATAAACAGGCCTTCGACCTGATACCCTTGCTGCATCAGCAGGTAGGCGGACACTGAGGAATCAACACCACCGGACATACCGACAATGACTTTTTTGCTGCTGTTATCTGACATTACACCGCACTTTTTACTGGCTGGATGGGAACGGGCGCGGATTATAGCACCAAATTCTTTGCCAAAAAATGTTAATCAAAGCGAATGTGCGACGGCATTTCTGATCTGAGACAACGGCAATAGCTGCTTTTGTTCAAACTGCGTGATGGCATCCAGCACTAATTGGCTGCGCACGGGCAGGGCATGACTGCGTAATTCATCCAAACTCAACCAGTGTAACGCCAGAATATCGTCATCTTGTGGCTGATACACAACAGGTAACCCGGTAGGGGTAAACACAAAATTCACCCGCACATAAAAATGACCATTGGCGGCTTTAAGCTGGGAGATCCCAAGCCAGGCATCAGGTTCTAGGCTCAGGCCTGTTTCTTCTTGCAGCTCCCGTTTAATAGCACTGATTAAATCCTCATTTTCTTCGACATGGCCAGCTGGCTGATTTAATACAAGGCGGCCTGAGCTTTTGTCTTTTTCTTCCACCAATAAATAACGGCCCTGAAAATACAGCACAGCGGCGACGGTTAAATGCAATAAAGGACGGGACATAAACAACAGGCTCCTTAAATGAGGGCTTCGAATAAAAAGAAGGTGACGGAAAAACAACAAGGCACTCTATTTATGCCATATATGAACAAAAAAACCGATCTTTTGTTGTAATTGGCGCAAAACGCCCATAAATCGTTAATGTTGCTCAAGTGGTCGGGCCGCAGAACTCTGTTTTCCGTCTGACATTTCAGTAATATAAAGCGCGACAGAGTTTGAGCAGCTACTACTTCTGTCGTAAAGCGCATGTGCTTGACTAGGCTCTTAGAATGAGCGCTGTTATACTCGGGCACCACGAGTACACGAGTAACTGTAACGTTTTAAACAGCCCAGGCCGCATCAAGTGAGACGCGTCTGGCTAACGACTCAATTTTGCTGTAAATCCAGGAAACGATATGACCACCTCAAAAATTATCTACACTATTACGGACGAAGCCCCGGCACTGGCCACTTATTCTTTTTTACCTGTAGTTGAGGCTTTTGCCAAAACTGCGGATATCGAAATTGAAACTCAGGATATTTCTCTGGCTGGCCGTATTCTTGCCTTGTTCCCTGAATTTCTGACCGAAGCACAACGTCAGCCAGATGCTTTAACGGGTTTAGGCGAGCTGGCGAATACGCCAGAAGCCAACATCATCAAGCTGCCAAATATCAGTGCTTCTATTCCACAGTTAGTTGCTGCTATTAAAGAACTGCAAGCCAAAGGCTACAAACTGCCTGACTACTCGGAAGATCCAAAAACAGCGGAAGAAAAAGAAGCCCGCAGCCGTTACGACAAAGTCAAAGGCAGCGCGGTAAACCCTGTGCTGCGTGAAGGTAACTCAGACCGTCGTGCTCCTGCTTCTGTTAAACAATATGCCCGTAAAAACCCGCATTCTATGGGCGCCTGGAGCAAAGAGTCGAAATCTCATGTGGCTCATATGAGCGCAGGTGATTTCTACGGCAGCGAGAAGTCAGTGACTATTCAAGAAGCTGGTCAGGTGCGTATTGAACACGTGGCAGCAGATGGCAGCGTGACTGTACTGAAAGAAAAAACCACAGTAAAAGCCGGTGAAATCATTGATGCTTCTGCCATGAGCAAAAAAGCACTGCGTGATTTTATCGCCGCAGAAATTGCTGATGCGAAAGCCAAAGATGTATTGCTGTCAGTGCATTTAAAAGCCACCATGATGAAAGTGTCTGACCCTATTATGTTTGGTCATGTG
This sequence comes from Gammaproteobacteria bacterium, assembly GCA_018815765.1. Classification (GTDB taxonomy): domain Bacteria; phylum Pseudomonadota; class Gammaproteobacteria; order Enterobacterales; family Alteromonadaceae; genus Pararheinheimera. Next base: position 4,959 of record JAHIWM010000034.1, read on the forward strand.
GTCACCGTATTCTTCAAAGAAGTCTTTGAAAAACACGCTGCCATTTTTGCTGAATTAGGTGTGGATGCTAACAACGGCTTAGGTGATGTCTACGCAAAAATCGCTAAGCTGCCAGCCGATAAAAAAGCTGAAATTGAAGCCGACATCAAAGCTGTGTATGCAAAACAACCCGCTCTGGCGATGGTGAACTCTGATAAAGGCATCACGAACCTGCATGTACCAAGCGATGTGATTATCGATGCTTCTATGCCTGCTGCTATCCGTTCTTCTGGCCAGATGTGGGGCCCGGACGGCAAGTTAAAAGACACCAAAGCTATTATTCCTGACCGTTGCTACGCAGGTGTGTATCAGGAAACTATCAATTTCTGCCGTGAACACGGTGCTTTTGACCCTCGCACTATGGGCTCAGTGCCAAACGTTGGTTTAATGGCGCAAAAAGCGGAAGAATATGGCTCACACGATAAGACCTTCGAAATTAAAGCTGCGGGTCAGGTTCGTGTCGTAGATGCTGCTGGTACTGTGCTGATTCAGCATAACGTGGAGCAAGGTGATATCTGGCGTATGTGTCAGGCCAAAGATGCTCCAATCCAGGATTGGGTCAAACTGGCCGTCAACCGTGCCCGTTTAAGCAAAACGCCTGCGGTATTCTGGTTAGATAAAAACCGTGCTCACGATGCTCAGCTGATTGCAAAAG